>JBGOXX010000033.1:0-17772 GCA_041479345.1 Alphaproteobacteria bacterium | reverse complement strand
TGGGCGAAGATCCTCGGCGCGGTTGGGCTTGCCTGGGCCGCGATCATGCTGGCGCTGATTCTCCAATCCGATCCCGCCGCGGCGCAAACCTTCTCGCTCGATCTGGGGAGCGGGCCGAACGCGACCTCGCGCATCGTTCAGCTCATTCTTCTCATCACCATCCTGAGCCTGGCGCCTTCGATTCTGGTGATGACGACGTCGTTCACGCGAATCGTCGTGGTGCTGTCTTTCTTGAGAAGCGCGCTCGGCCTACAACAGACGCCGCCCAACGCGGTGCTGATCGGGCTTGCGCTATTTCTGACCGGCTTCGTGATGTCGCCAACCTTGGAGCAGGTCTACCAACAAGGGGTGGCGCCCTTGATGGCGAATCAGATATCGGAAGAAGACGCCTTCGAGAAATCCACCGCACCCTTGCGGACCTTCATGCTCCACCAAGTGCGCGAGCACGATTTGACGCTGTTCATGGATTTGGCCAAGTTGCCGAAGGTCGACTCACCGGATCAAACACCGCTCCGGGTGCTCGTTCCCGCTTTCATGATCAGCGAGCTCCGCCGCGCCTTCGAAATCGGATTCCTGCTCTATATCCCCTTCCTCATCATCGACATGGTGGTGGCCTCGATCCTCATGTCGATGGGCATGATGATGCTCCCGCCGGTGATCATCTCACTGCCGTTCAAGCTGATCTTCTTCGTGCTGGTGGATGGCTGGTATCTCGTCGCCGGAAGCCTGGTTCAAAGCTTCGGCACGAGTTGAATCTCAGAACGATATCGCGGTACGAACCCCGAGCGCCATCGCGTCGGGCACGGGTTTCGTCGGATCGTTGGGATCGGGGACATTGCCGCCGGGCTGGAAAATAAACTGCACATCGGGCTGAACGGTCCACCAGCCGGTTACTTGCGCGATATAGCTGAGCTCCAGGACCGATTCGCTGTCGCGAACTGGGCCGCTCGAACCCGAAACCGCCAGCGTGTCCGAATCGAATCCCGCCGCGTCGCCGCTGATCCGGGCATAGCCAAACCCAATCCCCAGAAGATCGTCATCCCGGCCGGGAACAAGGCCCTTATAGGCGGCACCTCCATCCACGTAAAAATCGATCAAATTGCGGTCGGCGGGCGCGCCGCCGATTCGCATGAACAGAGTCACGCCGTGGTCTTCGCTGCCCGGCTCGCGCCACACCATCTGATCGGCGACCGCATAGAGTCCATAATCGCCGTGATGGCGCGCGGCCACGCCGGTCGTCGAAGGCGATGCCAGGGATTGGCCAAGGTTGTCGAAGCGAAGGTCGTCGAAGCGGCCGGTGTGATAAAAGCCGCCCAGTTTGTAAGTGCCCGGCAGATCCGCCGAGTTCTTGTCCTGATTGATCGCGTATTGGATCTCGCTCATGACCAGAACGCCGCCCTCCAAGCTGAAAATCGTGCCGGCGTTGTTGTGGCGTTGCGGATCCTGCGATCCCGGATTGCCGGCGGGGTTGCCGCTGAACACGCCGGTGATAAACGTGACATTCTCGGCGGGCTTGGCGCCGATGCGGATTCCCGGCGTCGCCAGCGGAAAAGCGGGGCCGCCGCTCGGCAAATTGTTGGCGACCAGCGGCGCCCAACCAAAGGTCGCGTTCATGAACATCGATGCGGTGTCGCTAAGCAAGAAATCATCGTCGGCGGCGAGCTGGCCCGCCCGGATTGATAGCCGGTCCTTGATAATGTCCTGTTGCAGCCAAAGATCGAAAAGCCTGGTGCTCGATGCGGCTTCGATATTGCTCGCCGGAAGCAGATTGCCGAGAAAATCGCGGCTCAATCCGCGGCCGTGAATTTGGTAAGCGTTGGCGTGCAGGGTCGCCCCTTCCCAACCGAGCAGCTTTTCGAAATCGATATTGGTGGAGATTTCGAATCGTCCCTCATAGATGGCGCCACGGCGCAAGCCGCCGGAAACGACCCCCTGGGTTTCGCCGATATATTTGGCCTCGATTTCGACGCCGGAATCGCTCAACGATTTTCGCATTCCCGACCAATCGCCGGTCAGGGTTTCGCGATCGAGAAAACCCGGTTCGGGATTTTCGGTCGCCGGCTCCGAGGCGGCGGCTGGATCAGCGGCCGGCTGGTCATCGGCGTGCGCTGAACCCGCGCCGGCAAAAGCGAGCGTGACGGCGAGAGGAGCAAGGGAGGGAATCGAAAATCGCATTTTTCTATCGTCCGTCATCCGCCTAAAGGGTTTCTGAAATACCGAGCAGCCGTAGCGGTTCTTATGTATAGGAAGCCGCATCGATCGCTTGGTCCAGGAGACGGCGACGCTTTACCGGTCCGGCGTTGAAAGGACATTTTTGTCGATCCTTCCGCGGCGCGCCTCAGCCCGTTTTCGTCGATGATTCACTTGTCCGAAGCCGGTCATGACGTCCCCATGGCCCCTGCTTCGGCTCTACCTATCGGAAATCCCGGACCCGAGTCAATGCAAATGCGAGTTACTCGCAATAATTTATCCGGTCATTCAAAGACCTATGAGCCTATGATTCGCTGATGCGCGTTCCCCTCATTGCCATGTTGCTGTTGCTCGCCCTCCCCGCTCCGGGCTTCGCGGCGGACGCCGACGCCGAGCGCAATGCCGGGATTGGAGCCGATCAGGACGGAAAACCCGAAGAGGCGATCGCCCATTTCTCCCATTACATCGCCCTCGCCCCCGACAAGGACGAGGGCTATGCCTGGCGCGGCATCGAAGAAATCAAGCTTCGGCGCTATGACGACGCGATTGAGGATTATACGAAGGCGATTGGGATCAATGCGAACGAGCCTGCCTATTATAAGAGCCGCGGCCTGGCCTACGCGCGCCAGGGCGATCCCGAGCATGCCCTCGCCGATAACGGCAAGGCGATCGACTTGGCGCCGGACGACGCCTCAGCCTTTGTCAACCGCGCCAATGTCTATGTCGCCTTGAAGAAATTCGATGCGGCGATTGCGGATTGCAATACCGTGATCGATCTGGTGCAGAACAAACGCAACAACGACGGCACCGATGCGGAAGATTTGACTGTCGCCTACGCCAATCGCGGCATCGCCTATTCCGCATTGGGGCGTCACGACGAGGCACTCGCCGATTTGACGGAAGCCATCAAGCGCCGTTCGGACGCAGCCTCGACTTACGTCAATCGCGCCAACGTCTATATCAATCTCACGCGCTACGACAAGGCGATCGCCGATTGCAACAGTGCGATCAAACTGGTGGATGAGCGCCGCAACACCGACGGCAACGATCGGCGCGATTTGGCGCTGGCGTATGCGAATCGCGGCATCGCCTATTCCGGCAAAGGCAACGCGAAGCAGAGCAAGGCCGATTTCGCCAAGGCGCGGTCGATCAATCCGAATCTTCGAATCGATTCACCGGCATCGTCGCCGCGCGGCGAAAACACAGCGCCATAATCAATTGCCGCTCAAACCTCGGCGGACGGAATTGGCGCCGGGCTATTTCGGAGCGGCGGCGACTTCCTTGGCGGGTTCGTTTTGCGCGTCCGCCTTTTTGCCTTTGAGATCGGCGGCAAAGGTGGCGTAGGCCTCGATCTCGGAAAGCCGTTGCGTCACGGCCTCGACGCTGTCGACTTCGCCGGCCTGGGCGGCGGCGATCACTTTGAAATCGGTGCCGTATTTCGTTTTCTCGATGGCGGACCCGGCGCGATCCCGCAAATTGTCGAGGCCGTCGCGATCATCCGCCAGCCATAATGCGGCGGCACGGCGCAATAGAAGCTGCGCATCGTCGTCGGAAAGCGTGGCGTTTTCGGAAAGATCGGTTTTATCGGTGAGCCGCGCCAGCACTTTTCCCGCTTCAGCCCAATTGCGGTTTCGCCAATAAATGTCGGCGCGCAGCAGATCCGCGTCCCGGCTTTGGTCGTTGCCCAGCGCGGTCATCGCTTCCGGCACCTTGCCGAGTGCCGCAAGCGCCCGGGCCTCGAGCCGTTTGCGCGATTGTACGAGATCAGGCGGCATTTTCTCGACGACGCTTTCATTGAGGGCCGTCAAAACTTTATCCGGCTGCTTGTTCATAAGCCGGATGACGGCGAGCCGGGTGCCCCAATTTGCCTTGTCGAGACCTTGGAGGCGCGACGTCACCTGAGGCTCCAGAAGCTCGGCCGCTTGGTCGAGCAGATCGATGGCGGCGAGGCGATCGGCCAATTGACGCACCACCGTATCGCCGGCTTCGCCGGGCGGCGTTAGTTCGCGGAATTCCTGGTAAAGACCCAGCGCTTTCAGGGGCGACAGCTTGTTGGCGGCACCGTCCACATAGAGCTTCGAAAACGTCGTATTCATCAGATCCGCCGCGTCCTTCGACCGCGGATCGTCGGCGAAGAAGGTGACCGCCCGCTTCAAGGTCTGCAGGCCCTTTTCATAATGTTCGGCGGCGATATAGAGATCGCCCAGCTTGCGCAGCACGTCGAATTCGAAGGAATCGCCGCGCCACGCGAAGCGCAAGGCCTCCAAATCGTTGATGGCGTCTTCTGGCGACATTTTTCCGGCATCGAGCAACATCGAGACCTTGGCAAAATCCGCCTTGGCCGCGGTTGCCGGATCGCCTTCCCGTATCGCTTCGTCATAGAGCTTTGCCGCACCGTCCGGCTCGCGTTTGATTTCGGCGAGCTTGCCGCGCAGATACTTCATCTGGGCCTTGGCGGCGGTATCGGGTCCGGCTTGGTCGACGAAAGCGAGATAGATGTCGGCAGCGCCGAATTCATGGGAGATGACCGCGGTTTCGGCCGCCAGCAATCCGAATTTCACCTTGAGTTCCAACGGATAATCTTGAATCCGGTCGCCCACATGCGCGAAGGCCGGAACCGCGTCAGGCCAATGGCCTTGGGCGGCGGCCAAAGCGCCGCGCCAGAGCACCGCTTCTGGCTCATTGGCAAGGCTGGGCGCGTTAAGATCGCTCGCAGCGCCCAGATAATCGTCGGTTAGATAAAGGGCAGCGCCGCGCAGCGCCGCGAAATCGGCGGACGGCGTCGTGTTCGGATCGTCGGCGGCGATCACGCCGAGAATTCCGAGCGTTTCAGGATAAAGGCCGTAGGCGAAATAGAACCGGGCCAGATCGAGCCGGGCTGCCGTCCGCCCGGAAGGCGGAGCGGCGATGATCGCGTGTTGAAGCGCCATCTGCACGTCGTTGAAATGCATGACGCCTTTCTTCCATGCCACGAAGTCGAACAATTTGTGATCCGACATGTTGGCTGTGGGATTGGCGGGTGTGGGATTGGCGAGCGTCGAATTTGTTGCGGCCGCGTTCGCCGCATTTTCTGGAGCTTGTGTCCCGATCGGAGGTTGAGAAACGGGCGTCGCGGCTGCGGCGTTAGGCGGCGCCGGCGGCGTCTGCGCCGGTGCGGATTGCGCGTCGGGCGCTGGCGGCGGCGTTGCCGGCGGCTGAGCCCCTTGATCCGGCGCTGGCTGGGAGCCTTGGTCCGGTTGCGGCGTCTCGTCCGGCGAGGGCATGCCGGTCTTGGCCGAGAGGAACAAGCCGTTCGGTCCGCCGATCGCAACCCCTTCGGTTCGGCTTTCGACCGAAAGCCCGTCGGCCTTGGGCTCAACGACGATACCCTGCGCCGTCGCCGGCAAATAAAAGAGCGCGTATTGATGATTGTTGGCAACGCCCTCGCCTTGATTGCGGACCGGAACCACGACCAGTTTGTCGCCAACTTCCGGATCCGCAATCGTAATGGGATTGCCCGCATCCTTGACCGGCAGCAGCAGGCGCGAATTGGCGCCGGTTTGCGCCGCGGCCTGAATAGCAACGGCTGGACGCACCGCGATGCGCGACAGCGCCACCGTCAGATATTTTCCGCGCTGAACCGAAGCGGAAATCGCCGGCCCCATGGTGAGACGAAGCGCAGCGGCGCCCGGAACTTCCACCTCTTCGGCGGTCAATTCCTTGCTCCAGTCCTTAAGGGCGGAAATATCGAGCTTTGCCCTGCCGCCGAGCACCACCCAAATCGCGCCGGCGCGGCGGAAGACCGCTGCCGGATCGTTCCAGGCGAAACTGAGAACAACCGCGCCTTGATCGGTCTTGGCGGTGACGGTCACCGGTTTAGCCGGAGGTGCGGGGGGCGTTTGCGGCATTGCCGGAGCCTGCGATGCCGGTGGCGCGGCGGGCTGTTGCATTGACGGCGCAGCCACTTTTATTTGCGTAGCGCCTGGCAGTTGCGTAGCGGCTGGCATTTGTGTTGCGGCTGGCGAAGCCGGAGCCGGCATTTGCGTCCCGGTCTTTGCACCCTCGGGCCCGCCCGCCGTCTGCAATTGACGCGTCAGCATTTGCGCGGTGGCCGAGATCGAAGCGGGCACCGACGAAGGCACGCCCTCACCCGACGAGGTTTGCGGCGGTTTAGATGAAGACGGCAGCGGAGCTGTCGCCGCCGGTGCCACGGGCGACCCCGATTTGTCGGGAAGCAAGCGTACCGGCGCGGATTCTGGAGCCCTGCCGCCGGGCGGCGATGGAGTCGGCGAAGACGTCACCGGTGTGTTGCCGCCGGGGATATCGGGAAGTTCCGCGACGAGAACACGGGCGCGCGGTGCCGGCGTTCCCGGCTGCGGCTTTGCCGTTTTCTGATCATTCGCGGGCGACGATTTCGGATCGGGGCCGTCTGCGGGCAACAATGCGTGTTCGCTGCCTGCAATATCGACGACGATTTTGTTTTCGCTGCGGAAGTGATGGAAGCGCGCAGCATCGGCTCCGGCGATCGTCACGGTCAAGCCGCCGGCCCGGGTTTGCGCATCCATCGCCGTCACGAAACGCGGCAGATCGGCGCGCAACCGGTCCATATCGATCCGCGCCGGCACGGCGAATTCGAGCTTCAATGTATTGCCGTCGGTGAAGGCGGTATAGGGAACGGCGCTCGGCCAATCGAAAACGATTCGGCTGTAATCATCATGGGTGCCAAAACGCACCGAAAGCTGATCGACGGCAGACTTGCCTGGCGATTTCTCGGCGGACGCTGTTTTTGTCTCAGCCGAATCGGATTTGGCCGGTTGAGCGGATGCCGCTGCACTCGAAGCCCGGCGGATATCGATCGCGATCGAATTGCCGCTATCGAAGGATTTGGCGGTCGAGGCACCGGAAAGATCGAACACCGCCTTGCGGCCATCGTCATCGAGGCGCGCTGCGGAGATGTATGGAGAAAGCTGTTGGAGGACCTGGGCGAAGGAGCCCTCCATCGGCCGGTCGAAAACGACGGTGAGCTGATTTCCTTCGAGCCTGACGCTATGCCCGACCGATTCTTTCCAATCGAAGACGAAGCGGCCGAAATTGCCGTGATCGTAGGCGCGGATCGCGACCTGTTCGGCGGCGCGCGCCGGGAAGCTCCACGATAGGGCGAGAATGGCGAGCGCGGCAATTTTCCAGCGCGGCAAGAGTGCGGGCATTACGGAGCGCCTCCATTGGGGGTCAGAACAAGATCCACCCGGCGCGCGAGCTCAAGCCGGTGCAGCCAAGGCAAGGAATCGGGAAGTTCAGAAAAATGCGAGTCGGCCACGCCGAAGGCGGGGATTTCGCGCGGATAGCCGTCCCGCTTCAGGGCGTCGGCAACCGCCGCTGCGCGAGCCAGCGACAGGTCCCAATTCGACGCGTAGGCGGTTTCCACCGGCGTTGGATCGGTATGCCCGATCACTTCGGCTTCATTGGCGATGTTCCGCAACACCCCGGCGAGATCGAACAGCGCAGCACCACCCTTCTCATTGATGGTGGCATTGCCGGGCGCGAACAGGAGATCCGCGGGAAGTGAAATCACCAGTTTTTCGCCGGCGAGATAAATCACGCTGTTCTGAAGCAGAATATTCGATTTGCCGTGCGCTTCGAGCACTTGGCCGAGATAGCCGAGATCGAGAGCGGGCTGCTCCGCCACGCCGCCCTTACTGGGGTCGGCCAGCGGCAAGGGCTTAGCGGGCCCGCCGATCGGCGATTCGGAATGCCGGGAAAAGGCCTGGGTGAGGTTTTTCCACTTGCCAACCTCAACCGCCGACATCGAGAACAGCAGGACGAAGAACGCGAGGAGCAGGCAAAACAGATCGGCAAAGGTGATCAGCCAGGGCCGCGGCGGCATCGGCGTGAATGCGCCGGTGGCGCCCGGAAGCATATCGGAGTCTTTTGGCTCGCTCACGGTCCGATCGCCTTATTCATTGCCCGGTGACCAGATGATGGAAATCGATTCGCGGCTCGTCGTCCGAATGAGCCCGTACCGTCACGCGGATTTCGTTTTCCGGCCCCGGGTCGAGCCCGGCGGCGACCGCGGTCTTAGCGGCACCGAGATTCGCCAGTTCGCGGGCGAGCGCAGAAGAATGCGTGATTCCGGTTTGACGCGCCTCGGGCGTTGCGCCCGCACCGGTCACAATCTCGGCTTCAAAGCGATAACCGGGCGCGTTTTGCCCAAGCACTTTCGCGATCGCCGCGAGCACGAGCTTGACTTGCGGGCGCAGATCTTTACCGACAAAGAGCACGTCCACCGGCACGGTAAAGCGTAAGGCCGTTCCGGCCGGGAGATTTTCCATCTTGGCCGCGGGAACAAGCGCGTGAATCTGCGCCGACAAGCGGTCGCGTACGGCGGCGGGCCCGGCAATCACTTCGCCTTCCGATTGGCGCGCGGCGTGACCGAAGTCGGCCGTGCCGAAGACGAGCGTTTGACCGATGCTTTGCATGGCGTGGCGCGCCCTGTCGCCCTGAATGCTTGAGGCATGGGCCAGCATGACGAAGGTCGAGAGAAGGAGGCAGATCAGATCGGCAAAGGAGATGAGCCAGGGCCGAGATTCCAACACGTCGCCCGGCTCAGGTTCGATGAGCGGTGCGGGATCGATATCGTCCATCATGCGCTCGACCGTGACAGGCGGATTGCGACGTTTAGTCGAAACTCTTCAGCAGGGCGTCGACTTCGTCTTGGGATTTGGCGTTGGTCGGCAATTGCGGGCCGTTCAGCAACCCGGCCTCGTCGCCGTGCTTGGACGGTGCCGCCGGCGCCGCCGGAGCCTGTGGCATGCCGCGCTGGCCGCCGAGAGCCGAGGCCAATGCTTCGATTCGGTCCTCGATGTTCTTCAAGGTGGTCACGACCTTGTTGATGCGCTGGCCGGTGATGTCCTGGAAGTTGCAGGCTTCGTAAATCCGTGTCACTTGCTCGGCAAGCTTGGTTGCTGCATCGCCGGTCAGCTCACCGGCAATCGCCTCGATCTTTTCCGCGCAATCGAGAATTCCGCCCGTGGCGTTCTCGGTATGGGCGACGATGGCATCCAGTTCGTCCGTCGCTTCGCGGATATGCTTTTCCTTGATCTCGTCGGGGCAGAGTGCCGCGATCTCCTGCTTGGCGGAATGGATGTAGGCGATCAGCGATTCGAGTTCTTCATAGAGCTTCAAATCCGAGGCGGTAAAACCGCCGTGAAGGGTGGAGACCACGCCTTCGACCACGGATTTGATTTCATCGCGCGACATCTTCGCGCCGGGGGGCGGCGTCGGACTGGGGCGGCTGACGGCCATTGGAATCCCCTGGAATTAGAATGCGCCGATGACAGCGGCGATCTTGGTTTTGAGAGTATCGGCGTTGAACGGTTTGACGATGTAATTGTTGACCCCGGCTTCCTTGGCGGCGACCACGTTGTCGGTCTTGCTTTCGGCGGTGATCATGATGAAGGGCGTGTCCTTCAACTTCATGTCCTTGCGGACTTCGCGGAGCAGCTGAAGACCCGTCATCGGCTCCATGTTCCAATCGGAAATGACCAGGCCGTAACCCTTGTCGCGCAATTTCTGCAGCGCGTCGCTTCCGTCGCTCGCTTCGTCAACGTTGTTGAATCCGAGTTGCTTGAGAAGATTGCGGATGATGCGGAGCATCGTCTTGTAATCATCCACAATCAAAATGTTCATGTTCTTGTCGACAGACATGGATTGCTCCCTTTGAGAACGGCGGACCGGCCGATGCCCCGGCTGGAACCCTTGTGAAAATTAGGCGAAAACCGGTTAACTTAAGGTTAAGCGCGGCTCAAGGTTCTGCGAGGCTTAGCAAGAGCTTAGCTCCCGCCCTTGGTCGCGGCCTGGGAAAGCTCGCGGCGCTGCGCCAGCTCGTCGGTGATTTCCTTGGCCTTGGCCGGATTGACCTGGGCCAAAATCGGCGCAACTTTCACCTCTTTCATGCGTTCGACGATATCCAACAGGGTATCCATATCGAGCTGCTCGAAGATCGGCGCCGCGTCCTTGGGTTTCATATTCTCGTAGATTTTGACCAAGCTCTTGAGCTTGGAGTTTTCCTGATCGTTGTAGGTCTTCAAGAGACCCTGGATTTTGCCCTGAAGATCCTTCAGTTCCACGATTTTCTCGTCGAGCCTCTTCTCGCCCGCCGCCAACATGCCGTCGCGGGTGTCGAGATCCTGCTCGCGCTTGTCCAACGTCTCGCGGCGCTGTGACAATTCCTGCAACGTCTTGACCTCGGCATCGCTGAATTCGTCGTCGGGCGCCTTCTTGGTCTTGGCAGCAGCCTTGCCGTCCGCGCCCGCCGCCGCATCAGGCCCGGTTTGCGCATTGGCATCCGGCGGAGATGCCGCGATATCCGAAGAAGGTGTGGGCGCGTTGCTGGGTGGCGGAGCGGCCGCAGCCGACGTCGCCTTCGCCGTGTCCGAAGGAGCCCCCGCCCCTCCCGAAGAAGCCGGCGGGGCCGAAGCCGAAGATGGGGCCGGCTGATCATTTTTCGCATCCGCCGCATTGAGGGCGGGTTTGGTATCGGCGGCTTTCGTATCCGCTGGCTTTGTGCCAGCCGGTTTTGCGTCGGCCGGTTTTACCGCCGCGGATTTCGAATCAGGCTGATCCTTTTTCGGCTCGGCCGCCTGCGACTGGGCAATCGAAACCGACCCTGCGATCTCGGAAAGACCTTGCCAAAGATCGGCCAGGCGCACCGTCAACATCAAGGCGGCGGCAAAGACGGTGCCGAGCAAAAGCCGCATCCTCTGGGTCCTCAGCGTGCGGCTTCGAGCGCCGCGATCAGATCGCGCTCGGCCTTGGAAAGTGGTTCGCCTTTGAAAAGCGCCTGTTGGACCGGAGCCGATGCCGCGCGGAAGCTGGTTGCCCGCCGCGATGCAGCTTGCGGCGGTACTTGAGGCGTCGCGTGGGGCATGGCTTGCGGCGACGGCGTGCGTGCAAGTTTGATATTGAGCTCCGCCGCTATTTTACCGCCGCGCTGAGTCATGAATGCGAGATCGTCACACAAAGCGCGCGCTTCCTCGATCCGCTCGCGCAAAGTGCCGGCCGATTCTTGGCTCGCTTCCTTGAGGCGGGTAACGCCGGCCTCGGCCCGCGCCGCGGCCTCGTTGAATTGCACCAACACTTGGGCCAGCTCGCCTTCATTGCGGCGCAACGCCGCCAACCTACGGTTCAACACCGCGCAAAAGCCGATGGTGGCGAGAAGCAGGATCGCGACGCCGATATCGAGGACCGTGAGCAAGGTCATTCCTTGTCCTCCTCGTGATTGCAGAGGTGATCGACGCGGATGGCGATGTGACGCCCGCGACGCCCGACCTTGCCTCTAAACATCGGAACTTCGCCGCAGCGAAGCTCGACATCGGAATCGGCTGTGGCGTTGAGAATGAGGCGGGAGCCCGGCTTCCATTTCAGAGCATCGCCGAGCGCGATTTCCTGCTGGTCGAGCACCGCTTCGATCGGAACATCGGTGAGCCAAAGCTCCGAAACGAGATGGCTTTCCCAAATCGAGTCGCGGCCGAACTTTTCGCCCATGAACATTTGGAGCAGCAATTCGCGCACCGGCTCCAGCGTCGCATAGGGAATCAGCAGATCCATGCGACCGCCCCGATCTTCCATGTCGATCCGAAGCCGGGCGACGATTGCCGCGTTGGCTTGGCGCGCGATGGTGGCGAAGCGCGGATTGGTTTCCAGCCGGTCGAAGCGGAAAGTCACCGGGCTCAACGGATCGAATGCGGCGGAAAGATCGGAAAGCACGACGTAGATCATGCGCTCAACCAGCGTGCGCTCGATCGTCGTATAGGGACGCCCTTCGATACGCATGGTCGCGGTGCCACGGCGTCCGCCAAGCAACACGTCGACGATGGAATAGATCAACGACGAATCGACCGTCACCAAGCCGTAATTGTCCCATTCCTCGGCTTTAAACACCGAAAGCATGGCGGGCAGCGGAATGCTATTCATGAAATCGCCGAAACGCACCGAGGTGATGTTGTCGAGCGAAACTTCGACGTTGTCGGACGTGAAATTGCGCAAACTGGTGGACATCATGCGCACCAGGCGGTCGAACACGACCTCGAGCATCGGCAGACGCTCGTAAGAGACGAGCGCGGAATTGACGATGGCGCGAATGCCGGAATTATCGCCGCCGACGCCGCCGGCTTCTTCGAACCCGAGCAGGCTGTCGATTTCGTTTTGATTGAGGACACGGGTGGATTGACCGGAACCGTCCGCGACGGCATCGCCGGCGCCGGCATTTGCGTCCGCGCCGTCACCGTCGCCCGCCATGGCAGCCCATTCGGCGGCCATGCGTTCTTCTTCGGTCATTTCCTTTGCCGGTGCTTCTTTGGTCGCGGCGTCAGCCATCGTTATCTGGTGTCCTAACCGGCAGCTATTGAATCAGCATTTCTTTGAACAGCACGTCCCTCACCTCGGCGGGCGCCGCCGCCGTTTGGGCGCGGGCCAGCAGATCTTCGCGCAGCCGGTACAGCCCGGCCGAGCCGCGCAGGTCTTCGGCGCGCAGTTCGCGGAGATAAATCTGGAAATTGTCCTGGATCCGCGGCAGCACCTGTTCGAGGATCTTCTGGTCCTCGGGCTTGCCGAGTTCCAGCACGACCTTGATCTTCAGGAAGCTGGCGCGATGATTCGCGGTGTTCAAATTGACGAGGATGTCCGGGACGTCGAAGAAGATCGCGGTGCGGACCGGTTCTTGCTCCGCTTCCTTGGCTTGCTCCTCAGCGGTCTTTTGCGGTGGCGCGCCGAATCCGAAAAGGCCGGTGAAATAGACGCCGGCCGCCGCACCCCCCAAGACCACCATAAGGGGGAGCACGATGAAGAGAACGATGCGTTTGCCGCTCCACTTCTTTTTCGCTGACGCAGCCCCGCCATCGCCTTCTTGTCCTTCAACATCGGCGCCACTTGCAACCGCTTGATCCGACATGATTCTCGCCTGGGATTTTTTTGCCGCAGGAGGCTTCTCGGCCCCAACCCCGCAACCTTAGGCCTGGTTTAGTTAACGAGAGGTTGAAGCAGCCCTCTCAAACCAGCGACGCATTGCCGCGGGCGGCAAAGCCTGCCGGGCAAAGCCTGCCCCAAAGCGCCCCCCTCCGAAGGCGGCCTCCCGCGGGAATCCCAGATAATCCTGCGATTTTCCTGCAAGAAAGCTTTGGCACGGGTCATGCAGCAGGACCCATGCAGCAGGACCAGCGACCCGCAATTGGACTATCCGGAAATATGAGCGATCGGAAATGGAAAACGCATCCTTCGTAGCCCTGTCCCGGCAAATGGTGTTGCAGCGTCAGATGGATCTGATCGCCAACAACATAGCCAATATCTCGACCCCCGCCTTCAAGGGCGAGCGGCTGGTGTTCGTCGAGTTTCTGGCGCAGACCGACCCGACGGCGACACCGGATCAATCGAAATTGTCCTATGTCGAGGATGTCAACCAGGTGCGCGACACCTCCAACGGATCGTTCACGCCGACCGGCAACAGCCTCGATCTCGCAATCCGCGGCAGCGGCTATTTCATCGTCGACACGCCGCTCGGGCAGCGCTTCACGCGTAACGGGCGCCTCACCCTCGACTCCAACGGGCGGATCGTGACGAGCCAGGGCTACGCCGTTCTCGACCGCAACAGTCAGCCCCTCATCGTCCCTTCGGACGCCAGCGAAATTCAGATTTCCCAGGACGGAACGGTGACCGTGAAACAACCCGGCATTCCGACCGTCGAAAGCCAGATCGGGCAAATCAATCTGGTGCAGTTCAACAACGAACAGGCCATGAAGATGGGCGGCAACGGCCTCTATTCGTCTGCTGAAACGCCTCAACCGGCCACGAACGCCGCTGTCGTACAAGGCATGGTCGAGGAAGCGAATGTGCAGCCGGTCCTTGAATTGACCCGCATGATCGGCACGCAAAGGGCATTCGACAGCGCGGAGAATCTGATCCGCGCCGACGATCAAATGGAAACCGACGCCATCGATAAATTGACACGGTCGGCTTAAAGCCAATCGAGCGAATCAAAGGACGTGAATCATGAGAGCCCTTAACATCGCCGCCACCGGAATGCTGGCACAGCAGCTGAACGTGGAAGTCATTTCGAACAATATCGCGAACATGAACACGACCGCCTATAAACGGCAGCGCGCGGAGTTCCAGGATCTGCTCTATCAGGATCAGCGCACCGTCGGTTCCAATTCATCGGATTCGGGCACCATCGTTCCGTCCGGCATCCAACTCGGTTTGGGCGTGCGGACGGCGGCGGTCTACCGCATGACCGGCCAGGGCCAGATCATCACCACCGAGAACAGCCTCGATCTCGCCATTCAAGGAAAAGGTTATTTCCAAGTCCAGCTGCCGAGCGGCGAAACCGCCTATACGCGCGCCGGTTCCCTCCAATTGAGCCCGCAAGGACAGATCGTGACCGCCGACGGATTCACGGTTTTGCCCGGCATCACCGTTCCGAATGACGCCCTCGCGATCGCCATCAATCCGAGCGGCCAGGTCCAGGTGACGCTGCAAGGCCAAGTGCAACCGCAAACCGTCGGCCAATTGCAGCTCGCCACCTTCCCCAATGAGGTCGGACTGCAGGCCCTGGGCGACAATCTGTTTGCCGAAACGCCGGCCTCCGGCAATCCGACGACCGGCAATCCGGGTACGGCCGGCTTCGGCACCGTTCTTCAAGGTTTCCTGGAAACATCGAATGTCGACGCGGTCCAGGAAATTACCAATCTGATCCGCGCCCAGCGCGCCTACGAGATGAACTCGAAGGTGATCCAAGCGACCGATCAGATGCTGCAAACCATGACCCAGTTGCGCTAGGAGCTTCTCTATGGCGCGCAAAATCATCGTCACCGCCGTTCTCGCCGCATTAGGCGTCGCCGCATCCGTCATTTCGAGCCGCGCCGAACCCGCGAGCATTTTGCACCCGTCGGTGATCGTCAACGATGACGTGGTGCGCTTGGGCGATATCTTCGAAGACGCCGGAGTGCGGAGCGACGCCGTGGTTGCCGCGTCTCCCAAGTTTGGTCATGAAGCGGTCTACGATGCAGCCTGGCTTACCAATGTCGCGCGCAACAACGGTCTCGACTGGCAGCCCATGATCGGCGCCGATCACGTGACGATCGAACGCGCCAGCATCGAAATTTCGGCCCGGCAAATCGAGGACACGCTCAAAATCGCTTTGGCGCAAAACCTCGCGAAAAACGGCGAGGGCCGGAAAATCGAATTGGCGCTCGACAACCGCACGGTCGCGCTGGTCGGCGATCCGAACTCTCACTCCGATATTCAGATCCGCGACCTTTGGATTGACAGAGACAATACGCGGTTTACCGCGACCGTCGCGGCAGGCAGCGGGTCGTCGGCGCAGAACGTCAAGGTTTCAGGCAAGATCTTCGACATGATCTCCGTGCCGGTCCTGACCCACCGGATTGCCGCAAAAGACGTCATCGGCCCCGATGACCTCCGCTTTGCGGAGCTTCGCAGCGATCTGCTCGACCGCGATGTGGTCACCGATCCCGATTCGGTGATCGGCATGACCCCGCGCCGTCCTCTTGTCGAAAACACGCCGGTTCATGCCGGGGATTTACGCGCACCCACGGTCATAACCAAGGGCACGCTGGTTTCAATGGTTGTCGAGACGCCCTACATGACTTTGACGGCTCAGGGTCGGGCCATCGAAGACGGCGCCCTCGGCCAAGCGATCCGAGTCATGAATACGCAAAGCAAGGTAACGGTCGATGCCGTCGTCGACGGACCGTCGCGAGTGACTGTTCGTGCGCCGCTGTCCGGCGCCACGCTCAACGAACAAGTGTCCGACCGCCAGATGAGTTTGGCGCGATGAGGAGAACGTGGATGAAATCTTCAACGATGTTGCGCGCCGCCATTGCCGTTATTGCGGCTTTGGAGCTGAGCGCCTGCAATATGCTCAATCGGCTTTCTGAAGTCGGCGACGAGCCCAAAATTACCGATATACAGAACCCGACCACGCAGCCGAATTATCAGCCGGTTACCATGCCGATGCCGGCACCCGTCATCGCCGAGCGGCAGCCGAGTTCGCTGTGGCGGCCGGGTGCCCGCGCCTTTCTTAAGGATCAGCGCGCCAGCAATGTCGGCGACGTGGTCACCGTTGTGATCAATCTGAACGAGAGCGCCAAAATCAGCAACGAGTCGGTCCGTCATCGCACCTCCGGCGAACGGGCGGACGCCACTAGCTTCCTCGGCTATGAGACGAAGCTGAGCAAGGTCTTCCCGAGCGCCATCGATCCGACGTCCCTCGTGCATACCGACAGCACCAGCGATACCGACGGCAAAGGCACCGTGGACCGTGCCGAGCAGGTAACGCTCACGGTTGCCGCGACCATTACCCAAGTTCTGCCGAACGGCAATCTGGTGGTTCAGGGCCGCCAGGAAATGCGAGTGAACTACGAAGTCCGTCAGCTTCAGGTGGCGGGCGTCATC
This sequence comes from Alphaproteobacteria bacterium, assembly GCA_041479345.1. Taxonomy (GTDB): domain Bacteria; phylum Pseudomonadota; class Alphaproteobacteria; order DATDPM01; family DATDPM01; genus DATDPM01. The sequence continues at coordinate 1,137 of JBGOXX010000033.1, read as the reverse complement.
CGCCCGCAGGACATCACGGCCATCAACACCATTCCATTCGACCAGATCGCCGAAGCGCGCTTGTCCTATGGCGGCCATGGTCAGATCAGCGACGTGCAGCAGGCGCGTTATGGCGAGCAGATCTTCGACGTCCTATTTCCGTTCTAGACGAGCATTGGATTGCGCGGCGGGGGCCGGCGCATAGGGGAGATCATCGTGCTGGGCTATCATTTCGAAGACGTTTCGCTGGTCGTGGTCGGCGCCAATCGCGACATCCGGAGCAGCATCCGCACGAGTCTCCGCGACGAGGGCTTCCTCAATGTGCGCGATACTCATCTGATCGCCCGGGCGCGCGGATGGGTGACCGCCGATCCGCCCGATCTATTGATCGCCGATGCCGACGCGCTCCACGGTGACGCCTGCCGCCTGTTTCACGGAATTCGCCATCAAGAGCTGGGGTACGATCCGGTCGTGCCGATTATCGCGATTGCCCCCTTGAGAACACCGAGGCAGATCCGCCAAATTGTCGATGCCGGTCCCGATCATATCCTGGTCGAGCAGCTCACGATCAAACAGCTGCTCGAACGCGTACATCTTCTGGTTCTCGGCCGAAAGCCGTTCGTGGTGACCGCCGATTATATCGGCCCCGACCGGCGTAATGCGCCCCGCCCCGACGAATCTCCGAGTGCACCGCTTATCGAGGTTCCCAACACGCTGCGCGCCAAGGCAACGCGAAGCGAAGATGAAGAAGCGCTGCGCCGGCGATTGGCCAAGACCGCAGCCGAGATCAACCGCCGCAAGATGGAACGCGATGCCGTTCAGATCGCCTGGCTGACGCCGCGCATTGTCGACGCCGGAGAGACCTGGGACCGCGAACGCGATCTCGAACGCTTGATCGCCACCGCCGAAGATCTGGCGCGGCGGCTGGCATTCGCCGGCCAGGAGCATGTGTTGGGCTTATGCCCGTCGCTGATCGAGGTTGCGTCCCGGCTGATTCACCGCAGCAGCGCCGCGGACCCTCGGGACTTAAAAGTGCTCCCGCATCTCTCCGCCGCAATCAATACGGCATTTCCCGAAGATGCCGACACCGCGAGCATTTCGAACGTCATCGTCAACAAAGTGGCGACTCTGGCTCGCTGAGGCCAAGGCCGTTACCGG
>JBGOXX010000032.1:0-18145 GCA_041479345.1 Alphaproteobacteria bacterium | reverse complement strand
GTCAGTTCGATGCCGCGGAAATGGCGCTCGAACACTTCGCGCAAGTTTTTCCAGGCCGGCTTTATGTCGAGGTCATGCGCCACGGTTTGGAAGTCGAGGGGAAGATCGAGGGCCGGCTGATCGACCTGGCCTACAAGCACAATCTGCCGCTGGTGGCGACCAACGATGTCTATTTCTCGGACGAGTCGATGTTCGACGCCCATGACGCGTTGATCTGCATCGCCGAAGGCACCTACGTTTCGGAACCCAACCGGCGCCGCTTCACGCTTGATCACCGGTTCAAAACGGCGGCGGAAATGCGGGCTTTGTTCGCGGATCTGCCGGAAGCCGTGAACAATACCTTGGTGATCGCGCAGCGTTGCGCCTTCATGCCCCAGCCCCAGGCACCGCTCTTGCCGTCCTATCCGACACAAGGGGGCCGGGACGAAGGCGAAGAGCTGCGCGCCAATGCCAGGGAAGGTCTGACCCGGCGTTTGGAAGCTCAAGTTTTCACGGCCGGCGTCGACGACGAAACGCGCGAGCATTTTGCCAAGCCCTATTGGCAGCGCCTCGACTACGAGCTCGACGTCATCATCAAAATGGGCTTTGCCGGTTATTTCCTGATCGTTGCCGATTTCATCCAATGGGCGAAGGGGCAGGGGATTCCGGTGGGGCCGGGCCGTGGCTCGGGCGCGGGATCGGTCGTTGCTTGGGCGCTGACGGTCACCGATCTCGACCCCTTGCGCTTCGGCTTGCTGTTCGAGCGGTTCCTCAATCCGGAACGCGTGTCGATGCCCGACTTCGATATCGATTTCTGCCAGGAGCGCCGGGACGAAGTGATCCGCTACGTTCAGGAAAAATACGGCCGCGACCGGGTTGCTCAGATCATCACGTTCGGAACGCTCCAGGCGCGCGCGGCGCTGCGCGATGTCGGACGCGTTCTGCAAATGCCCTATGGCCAGGTCGACCGGATCTGCAAGCTGGTGCCGTACAATCCGGCCAATCCGGTCTCGCTGGGAGAGGCGATCGAAGGCGAGCCGCTGCTGCAAAAAATGCGGGCCGAAGATCCGACGGTGGGTCGTCTCATGGACATCGCCCAGAAGCTCGAAGGTCTTTACCGCCACGCGTCGACCCATGCCGCCGGCGTGGTGATCGGCGACCGTCCCCTCGATGAAATCGTGGCGCTCTATCGCGATCCGCGCTCGGATATGCCGGTCACGCAGTTCTCGATGAAATTCGTCGAGCAGGCCGGTTTGGTGAAGTTCGATTTCCTCGGCCTGAAGACGCTTACCGTCCTGGCGCTCGCCCAAAGCTTGGTGCGGCGCCGCGTTCCCGATTTCGACATCGGTTCTATTCCGCTCGACGACCGCCCGACCTACGACATGCTGACGCGCGGCGATACGATGGGCGTGTTCCAGCTGGAAAGTTCGGGCATGCGGGACGTGCTGCACAAGCTGAAGCCCGACCGCTTCGAAGACATCATCGCCTTAGTAGCGCTCTATCGGCCCGGTCCGATGGACAACATTCCGAAATACATCGCCTGCAAGCATGGCGAAGAAGAACCCGATTACATGGATTCGTCCCTGGTCGAGATTCTGAAGGAAACCTTCGGCGTCATCATCTATCAAGAGCAAGTGATGCAAATTGCCCAGGTGCTTTCCGGCTATACGCTGGGCGGCGCCGATTTGCTCCGGCGCGCCATGGGCAAGAAAATTCGCGCCGAAATGGATGCGCAGCGCCGGGATTTCATGGCCGGGGCGGTTGCCCGTAGCGTTCCCGAAGCGCGGGCGTCGCATATCTTCGATCACGTCGCGAAATTTGCCGGCTACGGCTTCAACAAATCCCATGCCGCGGCCTATGCGCTGGTCGCGTACCAGACCGCCTATGTGAAGGCGAATTTCCCGCTCGAATTCCTCGCCGCGTCGATGACCTATGAAATGGGAAATACCGACAAACTCAATCTGTTCCGCCAGGAGATCGCCCGTCTCGGTTTCCAATTGCTGCCGCCCGATGTGAACCGGTCGGGGCCGGGGTTTACCGTCGAGGGTTCGGCGATTCGCTATGCGCTGGCGGCCGTCCGCAATGTCGGCGAGGCGGCGATGGCGGAATTGGTGGCCGAGCGCGACAAGAACGGGCCGTTCAAAGATCTTTCCGACTTCGCGCGCCGCCTCGACGCCAAGGTGTTGAACAAGCGCCAATTGGAAAGCCTGACTTCGGCGGGCGCTTTCGATTCTCTCGAGCCCAATCGCGCCCGCGCCTTTCAAGCCGCGGAGACGCTCATCCGCATGGCGGCGTCGGCGCAGGAACAGCATCGCAGCGGGCAGCAAAGTCTCTTCGGCGGCGATGCGGCAGTGAGTCAGAGCGTATCGCTGCCCAATGTTGCCGATTGGCCGGCCAACGATCGGCTAGCCCGCGAATTCGAGGCGATCGGATTCTATCTCTCGGCCCATCCGCTCGATTCCTACGAACGCGCCCTGCGCCATATGGGGGCTACGCCGAGCGGCGGCTTGGCGCTGTTGGTGGCCGGCGGCGTTGGCCGGGTCAAACTCGGCGGCATTGTTGTCGGCAAGCAGGAGCGAACATCCGCCCGCGGCAATCGGTTCGCTTTCGTTCAGCTTTCCGACACCAGCGGCGCCTTTGAGATCGTGGTGTTTTCCGAGCTGCTCGCCGTGGCCCGCGATCTGTTGGAAACCGGGAAGCCGGTTTTCATTACCGCGGACGCGCGACTCGACGGCGATTCGGTACGCATGACGGCTCAGGCCATCGAATCCCTCGAAGATGCCGCCAAGCAGACGGTGACCGATCTTCGTATCGCCTTAGCGACCGATCCCGGCAACGCCCTAAAGGACCTCAAGGCGCTGATCGATGCCCAGGGGCGGGGCAAGGCGAGGATCCGGATCGTTGTCCCGACAGGGGGCAATAACGGCGGGCCCAATAGTGGCGGGCCGGGCGAAGAGACGGAAATCCTGCTTCGCGGCGGGGTGGCTCTGACCCCCGGCGTGATTGCCGCCATTCGGGCGCTTCGGGGTATCGAGGCGGTTTACGAGGCTTAAAGGCCAGACTGCCCTCAAAATCCCAGGAAATCCGCCGAATCTAGGCCTTCAAGGACCTGCAAACCGCTTGCAAAAACCGGTTTCCCGGGGTATCAAGCGGACCAATTCGCACGCGGGCACGCGGGATTCGGACAGACAAAGCCGATTCTCGATCCGGTGCCGGGATGTCCCGGCCACAGCCCCGCGGAGGCTTAACCGGAAAAGGACAGATTCATGGCGCTCCCGACCTTTACCATGCGTCAGCTGCTGGAAGCTGGCGTTCATTTTGGACATCACACGAGACGTTGGAACCCGAAGATGGGGCAATACATCTTCGGCGTGCGCAACGGGATTCACATCATCGATCTGCAACAAACGGTGCCTATGCTCTACCGGGCGATGGAGGCGGCGCGCAACGTGGTGGCCGGTGGCGGCCGCGTGCTCTTCGTCGGCACCAAGCGGCAGGCGGCACTCCCCATTGCGGAAGCAGCCAAGCGTTGCGGGCAGTATTTCGTGAATCATCGTTGGCTCGGCGGCATGCTCACCAACTGGCAAACGATTTCACAATCGATTCACCGGTTGCGCGACATGGACGAGAAGCTTTCGAACGAAAATATCGGCCTCACCAAGAAAGAGCTCCTCCAACTCACCCGCGAGCGCGACAAATTGGAACGCGCCCTGGGCGGCATCAAGGAAATGGGCGGGCTTCCCGATATTCTATTCGTCATCGACACGATCAAGGAACAGATCGCCATCAAAGAGGCGGCCAAGTTGGGCATTCCGGTCATCGCCGTGCTGGACAGCAATTCCGATCCCGACGGAATTCCGTTCGCGATTCCCGGCAATGACGACGCGATGCGCGCGATCGAGCTCTATTGCCAATTGGTTTCCGACGCGATTCTCGACGGCTTGCAGCAAGAGATGGTTTCTTCGGGGGCCGATATCGGGGCTTCCGAGGATGCGCCCAAGGAACCATTGGGCGAAGCGGAAGGCGCTGTTGCGGCGGCGGCGACCGAAGGCGCCCCGAATCCGCGCCATAAAGAAGCCGGTGACGGACCGCCTAAAGGACGGCGCGGCAAGCGCGGGACGAAGCCGCGTGGCATGGGTGACGAGGCCGCACAGGACTAACCGGCATCGTTGGAACTCGATCACACTCGATAGCAATCGGATAGACGCAAATGGCTGAAGTCAGTTCATCGCTGGTCAAGGAACTGCGCGAGAAAACCGGCGCCGGGATGATGGATTGCAAGAAAGCGCTCGGTGAAACCAGCGGCGATCTCGAACAGGCCATCGACTGGCTGCGCAAGAAAGGTCTTTCGGCTGCGGCCAAGAAGGCCGGCCGCGTTGCCGCCGAAGGTTTGATCGGTGTCGCGTCCTCCGGGAAAAGCGGCGCCATCGCCGAGGTCAATTCGGAAACCGATTTCGTTGCTCGCAACGAAGCGTTTCAGAAATTCGCATCGGCCGTCGCAAAAATCGCCCTGGAACAGGGCGGCGATCTCGCGAAGATCGCGAATGCGCCGTTCCCCGGAACCGGGCGTAGCGTGCAGGAAGAGCTCACCCACATGATCGCGACGATCGGTGAAAACATGTCGCTGCGTCGCGCCGCGACGCTGACGGTCAATGATGGCGTGGTTGTGACTTACGTGCACAACGCCGCAGCGCCCGGATTGGGCCGCATCGGCGTGCTGGTCGCCCTGGAGAGCACGGGCAAGAAGGACAAACTGGAATCCTTGGGCCGCAATATCGCCATGCATGTGGCCGCTACCAATCCGGTTTCGGTCAGCCGCGAACAAGTCGATCCGGCGCTGTTGGCGCGCGAGCGCGATATTTTGGCGGCGCAGGCGCGGGATTCCGGCAAGCCCGAGGAGATCATCGAGAAAATGGTCGAAGGGCGGCTCCGCAAATTTTACGAGGATTCGGTGTTGCTGGAGCAGGTTTACGTCATCGATGGCGAAAGCAAAGTGGGCAAGGCGATCGAGGCGGCCGCCAAAGAGATCGGCGCCGCCGTTACCGTCAAAGGGTTCGCCCGCTTTGCCCTGGGCGAGGGGCTGGAGCGCAAGCAGACGGATTTCGCGGCTGAGGTTGCCAGCCAGCTGAAAAAATGACCCACCATTGCCGTGGGTGGCGGCAATCGGCGCCAGAAATGGGGTACAATCGAGGCCCGGAAACTGGCATGTTCGGACGGTTATGGTCAGTCCAGTGAGCCGCGGCGGGGAAGAGCCGCTCGCCGCCGATATTCGTGCGGCCGGGCGCGCTGGCTATCGGCGGGTTCTCCTCAAAGTTTCGGGTGAAATTCTGATGGGCGGCCGGGAATTCGGCCTCGACCCGGTTGCGGTCGAGCGGATTGCCCGCGACGTTGCCGCCGTTCATGCGCTGGGCGTGGAAGTCGCCCTGGTGATCGGCGGCGGGAACATTTTCCGCGGCCTCGAAGGCGCTGCCGAAGGCCTCGAACGGGCGACCGGGGACTACATGGGCATGCTGGCGACCGTCATCAACGCGCTGTGCATGCAGAGCGCGTTGGAAAATCTTGCGGTGCCCACCCGCGTTCTCTCCGCCATTCCCATGGCCACGGTCTGCGAGCCCTATATCCGGCGCCGCGCGCTGCGCCATCTCGAAAAAGGCCGGGTCGTTATTTTTGCCGCCGGCACCGGCAATCCGTTTTTCACCACCGACACCGCCGCGGCCTTGCGCGCCTCCGAAATGGAGTGCGAGGCGCTTCTCAAGGGTACGAAGGTGGACGGCGTTTACAGCGCCGATCCGGAATCCGATCCGAAGGCCGAGCGCTATGACCGGCTGACCTATCTCGAGGTTTTGGCGCGCGATCTGCGGGTGATGGATGCCCCAGCCATTTCGCTGGCGCGAGAAAGCGGGATTCCGATTTTGGTATTTTCGATCCACAATCCAGGCGCCTTCGCTGCGGTGATGACCGGCGAAGGGAAGTTCACGCTCATCAGCGAGGAGGCTTAAGGTCGTGGCTGCCCCTGATATTAAGGAAATTGGCCGCCGGATGGACGGCGCGCTCGAAGTCCTGCGCAAGGAATTCACCGGGCTGCGCACGGGACGGGCGTCGGTCAACTTGCTCGAACCGGTGCAGGTGGAGGCCTATGGCAACCGGATGCCGCTGAATCAGGTCGGCAGCGTCAATGTGCCCGAACCTCGCCTTATTACCGTCCAAGTTTGGGATAAATCTCAGGTCAAGGCGGTGGAAAACGCCATTCGCGAGGCGGGTTTGGGGCTCAATCCGATGTCCGACGGCCAATTGGTCCGGGTGCCGATCCCCGATCTGACACAAGAACGCCGCAATGAGATCGTCAAAGTTGCGCATAAATACGCCGAGCAGGCCCGGATCTCCGTCCGCAATGTCCGCCGCGACGCGATGGATAAGTTGAAGAAGATGGAGCACGACGGCGATCTGTCCCAGGACGAACATCGCGACTGGAACGCCAAGATTCAAAAACTCACCGACGAGCACATTAAGAAAGTCGACGACGTGCTCGCCGCCAAGGAACAAGAGGTCAAGCAAGTCTAGGTCGATGCGTCCGGTTCCTCAGCATTCCGATCTGCCGAGAATTCCCGCCCATGTTGCGATCATCATGGACGGCAACGGACGGTGGGCGCGCGCTCGCGGACTGATACGCACCTCCGGCCACAAGCGGGGCGCGGATGCCACGCGCGCCGTCGTTTCCGGAGCGGCCGAGCTCGGCATCCGTTATCTCACGCTCTACGGTTTTTCCTCCGAAAACTGGAAGCGGCCGCGAAACGAAGTCGACGATCTCATGGGATTGTTGCGCATGTATCTGCGCAGCGAGATCGCCGACCTTCACCGGAACGGCGTGCGCCTCCGGGTGATTGGTGACCGGAGCCGGCTGGCCCGCGACATCGTCAGCCTCATCGAAAAGGCGGAAGAACAAACGCGCGGCAACACGTCGCTCGATCTGACCATGGCGTTGAGTTACGGGGCGCGCGCGGAAATCGTCGAGGCGGCCCGCCGCATTGCCCAGGACGTGGCCGCGGGATTCCTGCGTCCGGAAGATATCAACGAGCAAAATTTCGCCCGCCGTCTCGCGACCCCCGATATTCCCGATCCCGACCTCGTGATCCGCACCAGCGGAGAAAAGCGCCTTAGCAATTTCCTGTTGTGGCAGTCGGCCTATGCCGAGCTCATATTCACCGACAAGCTGTGGCCCGATTTCACCAAACAGGATTTGGAGGAGGCGATCCGGGAGTTTAACCGGCGCGACCGCCGATACGGCGCGGCCGGTGGTTGACGCCGCGCGCGCTCAAATTTTCTGGCGCATCGGCTCCGCGGCCGTGCTTGGGCCGGCGGCGCTTGCCGCCGCTTTTGCCGGGGGATACGTCTTCATCGCAATGATAGCGATTGCCGCCGCGATCATGTCATGGGAATGGGTTCGCTTGTGCGGCGCGGACGCAGCGGCGGGTTTGCCGTTGTTTCTTGCGGCAGCGGGGGTGGCTGCCATGGGTTTGAGACTGGGTATCGAATGGGGCGTTGCAGCGGCCTTCATAGGGGGGCTTTTGGGTTTTGTTTTGCTGAATCTCTTGCGGTCGCCCCATCGGAAATTCATGAGCCTCGGCGTGCTCTATATCGGAATTCCGGCGATGGCGTTGCTGTGGTTGCGCCTTGTCCCGGCCGAAGGGCGATTTGTGATGCTGTGGCTTTTCGCGGTGGTGTGGGCGACCGATGTCGGCGCGTATGTGGCGGGAAACCTGATCGGCGGAGCGCGCCTCGCGCCGTCGATCAGTCCCCATAAGACTTGGGCCGGCGGCATCGGCGGGCTGCTGGCGGCGGTCGCCGTCACCGCTGGGATCGCGCCCTTTGCCGAACCGGTCGATCGCGGACGGCTCTTGGTCTTGTCGGCCATACTCGCGATTGCCGCCGAATTCGGCGATCTTCTCGAATCGGCGATCAAGCGGCGGTTCGGCGTCAAGGATACGAGCGGGCTTATTCCCGGCCATGGCGGCGTGCTCGATCGCGTCGACGGATTGGTCGCGGCGGCACCCGTTGCATTGCTGGCGGTTTGGAACGGAGCAATTTCGCCATGGCCCTGACCGCAGCGGTTCCGGCAACGGCGCCCCGGCGCGTGACGATCTTGGGCTCGACGGGCTCGGTCGGATGCAGCACCGTCGATCTGATTGAGCGCAATCTCGATCGCTTCGAGGTCGAGGCGATGTCGGCGCGAAACAATGTGGCATTGTTGGCGGAACAGGCGCGGAAACTTCGTCCACGCCTTGCCGTTGTCGCTGACGAAAATTGCTACGGCGCGCTGAAGGAAGCGCTGGCCGGAACCGGAATCGAAATCGCGGCGGGGCGGCAAGGCGTGATTGCCGCGGCGCAACAGCCATCTGATTGGGTGATGGCGGCGATTGTCGGGGCGGCCGGGTTGGAATCGACTCTTGCCGCCGTGCGCCGCGGTGCCATCGTCGCGCTCGCCAACAAAGAGTCCCTCGTTTGCGCGGGCGATCTGGTGACGGCAGAAGTGGCGCGAAGCGGCGCGCGGCTGATCCCCGTGGATTCCGAGCACAGTGCGATCTTCCAGGTTTTCGATTTCGACAGCATTGAGTCGATCGAGCGCATCATTTTGACGGCATCCGGCGGACCTTTCCGCGAATTCAGCATCGCGCAAATGGCCGGCGTCACCCCCGAGCAAGCGGTGGCCCACCCGAATTGGGACATGGGAGCGAAGATCTCCGTCGATTCGGCGACCATGATGAACAAGGGCCTCGAGGTCATCGAGGCCCACTATCTTTTTGGATTGCCGTCGGAACAGATCGAAGTCCTGGTCCACCCGCAGTCGGTCATCCATAGTTGCGTGGCCTATGTGGATGGATCGGTGCTGGCCCAGATGGGGGCGCCCGACATGCGGACCCCCATCGCCTACGCCCTGGCGTGGCCGGAACGGATGGGGGCGCCGGTGGCCCGCCTCGATTTGGCGGCGCTGGGCAAGCTGACCTTCGAAGCCCCTGATCTTCAACGATTTCCGGCGCTGCGCCTGGCCCGCCAAGCCTTGCAAGGCGGCCGTGCGGCCCCTACAATCCTGAATGCCGCAAACGAAGTCGCGGTAGCCGCGTTTCTCGGCCGGCGCATCCGATTCCTCGATATTGCCCGAGTTGTCGAAACGGCATTGAGCGTGGTGCCGAACCGGCCGATTGCGACGATCGCCGATGTGCTCGAAATCGATACCTTCGCCCGGCGCGTGGCAAACGAGACCATCGATACGCGCGAATCGCCTTAGCCCTTTACAGCGGAAGAATTGGAAATGGATTTCCTGACTGGGAGTTGCAGCAACGTAGCCGTCGTCATCGCCGTCGCGATTCCCGTGATATCGGTTCTCGTGTTCGTACACGAGTTCGGGCACTATTTTGTCGCCCGTTGGTGCGGCGTTCGAATCGAGACGTTCTCGATTGGATTCGGCCGTGAGCTATTCGGTTGGACCGATCGCGTCGGTACGCGCTGGAAGGTGAGCGTTCTGCCGCTTGGCGGCTACGTCAAGATGTTCGGTGAAAACGATACCAATGACGATGCTCCCCGCTTGACCCCCGAAGAACGCGCGGTGTCCTTCCATCACAAACCGCTGTGGGGCCGGGCCGCGGTCGTATCCGCCGGTCCCGCCGCGAACTTTCTGTTTGCGATCGTGGTCCTGACCGGACTCTTTGCAACCGCCGGCGAACCATTTACGCCGCCGGTGGTGACCGAGGTGCAATCGGGGAGTGCCGCGGAACTCGGTGGAATCAAGGCCGGCGATCGATTCGTCTCGGTGGCCGGGCAACCGGTCGATCGTTTCGAGGAAATTCAGACGATTGTCCGCGACAATCCGAACGTGCCCCTGGCGGTGGTGGTCAATCGCAATGGCACCCAGACAAGCCTGCGAGTCACGCCTGAGTTGCATGAGGAAAAAGATAACTTCGGCGTGACACACCACGTTGGTCTGTTCGGGATCAAAGGTAGTGCCCGCGAATTCGTGCGGTATCCTCTGGGTACCGCAGCCCTGCGCTCGGTCGAAGAGATTTATTCGCTCTCGGCACAAACTCTGACCGCGGTCGGCCAGATGATCGTCGGTACACGAGGCACGGAAGATTTGGGAGGTCCCGTTCGCATTGCCCAGATGTCTTGCGAGGCGGCGACATTCGGCATCGTTTCGATTGTCTGGTTCTTGGCCGTCCTTTCGATAAATCTCGGTCTTGTCAATCTTTTCCCGGTTCCGGTTCTGGATGGCGGGCATCTCCTTTTCTATGCCGTCGAAGCCATTCGTGGTAAACCACTGGGACCTAAGGCGCAGGAAGTCGGGTTCCGGATTGGGTTCGCTCTCGTTGTGAGCCTGATGATTTTTGCGACCTGGAACGATTTACATCTCAAGGTATTCGAGCTGCTGAAAAAGCTCGGAACCTGACGGAAATCGCTGGAGGGGGGCTTGAGGGGAACGGTTCGAGCCGTGGCAAGGGTCGTATTTTTTGCCTTGCTAATGGCTGTGTCGCTGACGGCAAGGGCGCAGGATGTGCCGCCCTCGCCGCCGTCTGCTCCCGCGGCCCCCGAAGGAACGATCATTCGCGACGTCCGCATCGAGAGCAATCAGCGAGTCGAAACCGGAACGATTCTCTCCTACATGGTGATCAAGGCGGGCGATCCTTATGACGCCACCCGGGTCGATCGCTCGCTGAAGGCACTTTTCGCAACTGGCCTGTTCGCCGACGTCACCATTCACACCGAAGGCGACGTCCTTGTGGTCCATGTCGTGGAGAATCCGATCATCAACCGGCTCGCTTTCGAAGGGAACAGCCGACTTTCGGACGACACGTTGCAACAGGAAATCCAATCGAGACCGCGTGTCGTCTATTCGCGCGCCAAGGTCGAGCGCGACGTCAACCGCATTCTCGAGCTATACCGCCGCAGCGGACGATTTGCCGCCACCGTGAATCCAAAAGTGATCGAACTTCCAGAGAATCGCGTCGACCTTGTGTTCGAAATCAAGGAAGGCGGAGTCACCCTCGTGCAGAAAATCAATTTCGTCGGGAATCACGCCTTCGGCGACGACACGCTGAAGAACGTGGTCATGACCAAGGAAAATCGATGGTATCGATTCTTTGCGACCGACGACACCTACGATCCTGACCGGCTTTCTTTTGACCGGGAGCTTCTGCGGCGCTATTACCTGAAAAACGGCTACGCGGATTTTCGCGTGGTGTCGGCTGTTGCCGAATTGTCGCCAAGCCGGGACCGTTTTTTCATCACCTTCACGGTTGAAGAAGGCAAGCGCTACCGTTTCGGCAAGATCGATGTCCAATCGCATCTGCGCGATCTGGATATCAAAGAATTGCGAAAATTGGTCACCACGAAGGAAGGCAAATGGTACGACGCGGAAGCGGTCGAAAACGTCATGGACGCGATGACGGATTTCGCCGGGCGATTCGGATACGCCTTCGTCGATATCGAACCGGACGTCAAGCGCAATGCCGATACCAGCACGATCGACCTTACCTACGTGATCAATGAAGGCCGGCGCGTCTATGTCGAACGCATCAATATCAGCGGAAACACGCGAACGCTCGACAAGGTGATTCGCCGGGAAATGCGGCTGGTCGAGGGCGACGCCTTCAATACGTCGCGGCTGCGCTTGTCCCAGCAGAAAATCCGCAATCTCGGCTTTTTCGAGAAGGTTGACGTGGACAATGTGCCGGGAAGCGCGCCGGACCGGACCAATGTCAACGTGACGGTCGATGAAAAATCGACCGGCGAGCTGCAGATCGGCGCGGGATTTTCGAGCATTGATGGCGTTCTCGGCAATTTCTCGATTCGGGAGCGCAACTTCCTCGGCCGCGGCCAGGATGTCGGCATCACCCTGCTTCTGTCGCAACGCATAGTGCGAATCGATCTAAGCTATACTGAGCCGTATTTTCTCGATCGCAATATTTCGGCGGGCTTCGATATATTCAATATCAACGAAAACAACGCGCAAAATTCCCAGTTCGATCAAATTGCGCGCGGTATCACCTTGAATGCCGGTTATCAAGTCACCGAATCTTTGCGTCAAACTTGGCACTACACCTTGCGCAACGACGACATTCTGAATATCCAAAGCGCGGCGTCGCAATTCATCAAGGATCAGGCGGGGAATACGACGACGTCCGAAATCGGCCAGTCGTTGCTCTACGACAAACGCAATGACCGGTTTGATCCAACCGACGGGTATTACGTCCAGGTGGGGACGGACTTCGCCGGCGCCGGCGGCACGGCGGACTATTACCGCTTAAGCGGAGAAATCGGTTACTTCTATCCGATCGCCGCGGATTGGGTTGCCAGCGCGATCGGCAGAGCCGGCAAGATCCAAGGAATATTCGGGCGGCCGGTGAAATTGGCCAACCGCTTCTTCTTGGGTCAGGAAGAAATGCGCGGTTTTGCAATAGCGGGCATCGGTCCGCGGGATACGTCAACCGGCGACGCGCTCGGCGGGAATCAATACTATGACGGCTCGTTCGAACTCGGATTTCCGATCGGCCTCCCCAAGGCCTTTGGTATAACGGCGCACACATTCCTCGATGCCGGATCATTGTGGGGCGTCGATGAAAACAGCCCACTTATTAATGATAAAAGCAGTCTCCGGGCCTCTGTGGGGTTTGGCTTGGCTTGGCGTTCACCCTTCGGGCCGGTGCGGGTCGATCTCGGCATTCCGATTAAAAAAGAATCATTCGACCAAACATCCATCGTTCGCTTCAACTTCGGGACAAGGTTTTAAATAATGCTGCAACGTATGATCCTTCTGATTTCCCTACTGGTTCTCGGCGTCGCCGCCTCCGGCACGACCGCCCTGGCCGCGGACCAACCGAAACCCGCCGCTGCACCGGCTGCTGCGGGGGCGACGCCAAAGCCGATCGCTCCGATCACCGGCGTCATCGATATTCAACAGGTTCTGAATGAATCGACGGCGGAGCAGAGCGTTCGTTCCCAGCTCGAGGCACGGGCCGCGGTGTTCCGCGACGAATTTGCCAAGTTAGAAAACGATCTGCGCGGCGCGGAGCAGGAACTCGAGCGCCAGCGCACGGTGCTCTCGGCTGAAGCATTCGAGCAGAAGCGCCAAGCCTTGGAGCAGCGGTTCGCCGACACCCAGCGCAAAGCGGACAGCAGCCGCCGTCAGCTTGAGGATGCGGCTGGCCAAGTGCAAAAGGAAATCCAGACGGCGATCATTGAGGTCACGAAGACGGTTGCCGAACAATTGAATCTCGACCTCGTGCTGTTGCGCCCGGCGGCGATCTATTACAGCCAGGATCTCGACATCAGCGAACTCGTGGCGAAGGGCGTGAATGCCAGGTTACCGTCGCTGAAACTGCCTCCCGGGAACCCGCCGCCCGAGCAGCCCGATCAGGGAGGGGCAATGGGGCTTGGCAAGGGCGGCGCGCCGGCGACTGGTGGAGCGGCTGCCACTCCGGCCCCCGCCCCGGCCCCGGCTGCACCGAAGAATTAACAATAGGCGGAAATGGCGGATCCCCGGTTTTTTTCAGTCCAAGGTCCATTCGCCTTGGGCGAGCTTGCCCGGATCTCCGGGGCGCGGCTTAATCCCGGCGCGGACGGCGACGTAGCCGTCCGCGACGTGGCGCCTTTGGAAACCGCCGGTCCGGGCGAGATCAGCTTTCTCGATAACAAGCGCTATACCGCGGCATATGTGGAATCGCGCGCGAGTGCGTGCATCGTCGAGCCCGAACTTGTGGCAGAGGCGCCTCCCGGCATGGCGCTGCTGATCACGGATCAGCCCTATAAGACCTATGCTTTGGTGGCAGGCGCCTTTTACCCCGCGGCTGGAACCGATGAAATCGGTGATCCGGATAGACCCATCGATCCCTCGGCGCAGATCGGCTCAAATGCTCAGATCGCGTCCGGAGTCGTTATCGGGCCGCGCGTGGAAATCGGCAGGAATTGCCGAATCGGCGCCAATACGGTGATCGCCGCCGGTGCGGTTTTGGGCGATGATTGCACGATCGGGTCGGGTGTCTCGCTCAGCCATTGCCTGATCGGCAATCGGGTTGTGATCGAATCGGGCGCGCGTATCGGCCAAGCCGGTTTCGGTTTTGCGCCTGATGACGGAGCCTATGTAAATGTGCCCCAGCTCGGCCGAGCCGTCATCCATGACGACGTCCAAATCGGCGCCAACACGACGATTGACCGCGGCAGTGGCCCCGATACGGTGATCGGGCCTGGGTGCATGATTGATAATCTCATTCATATCGGGCACAACGTCCAAATGGGCCGTGGCTGTGTGCTTGCGGCCCAGGTTGGTTTTGCGGGCAGCACCAAACTCGGTGATTATGTGGTGGTCGGTGGGCAGGTCGGGTTCGCCGGCCATTTGCGAATTGGCCACGGCGCCCGGATTGCCGCCAAGAGCGGGGTCATGAAGGATATCCCGGCCGGCGCCACCATCGGAGGCTTTCCGGCCATGCCGATCCGGCAATGGCATCGCCAAAGCGTCGCTCTGGCGAGGCTGGCGGAGGGCAAGCGGAAAGGCGGGTAGATGATGGAAACCACGGCGGTACAGGACAACACCGCGATTTCGATCGATGTCGAGGGGATCATGAAGATGATCCCCCATCGCTATCCCTTTCTCATGATCGACCGCGTGGTGGATCTGAGGCCTGGGCGGGGGGCCATCGGCATCAAGAACGTGTCGATCAACGAACCGTACTTCCAAGGCCACTTTCCCTGCCGTCCGGTGATGCCGGGCGTGCTTCTGATCGAAGCGATGGCGCAGACCGCGGCGGTTGTCGTCGTGCATGCCTTGGGGGCCCAATCTGAGGGGAAGCTCGTTTATTTCATGTCGATCGAAAACGCGCGATTCCGGAAGCCGGTGTTTCCGGGCGACACCTTGCACGTTCACGTGACGCGCCAACACCATCGCGGCAATGTCTGGAAATTTTCGGGCGAGGCGAAGGTGGACGGCGTTTTGGTCGCCGAGGCGATCTACACCGCCATGATCCTGGACGACTGATTTGGCGAAAATTCATCCGACGGCGATCATCGAACCGGGAGCTTCGATCGGCGCCGACGTTGCCATCGGTCCTTATTGCTGCGTGGGCGCCGACGTAACGTTGGGCGACCGCGTGCAACTCTATTCCCACATCGTGGTCGCCGGCCGCACCGAAATCGGCGACGACACGCGGGTCTTTCCCTTTGCCTCCATCGGCCATCCGCCGCAAGACCTGAAATACAAGGGCGAGCCTTCGACGCTTGTCGTCGGCCGGAACAACGTAATTCGCGAACATGTCACGATGAATCCCGGCACCGAAGGTGGCGGCATGGTGACGCGCGTCGGCGATGGGTGCCTGTTCATGGTCGGGAGCCACGTGGCGCATGACTGCAAGATCGGCGATCAAGTCATCATGGCCAATAATGCAACTCTGGGCGGCCACGTCGAAATCGGAGACTTTGCGATTCTGGGCGGTCTGTCGGCGGTTCATCAATTCGTGCGCATCGGCCGCCATGCCATGATCGGCGGGATGTCCGGCGTCGAGCAGGACGTGATTCCCTACGGGTCGGTGATGGGCGATCGTGCGCGGCTATCGGGCCTAAATATCGTCGGATTGAAACGCCGGGGTTTCTCGCGCGAGAATATCCATGCGCTGCGCACCGCATACCGGCTTCTCTTTGCTCAGGAAGGTGCCTTCGCCGAACGGCTCGACGACGTGGTCGAGATGTTCGAGAATAACGAGACGGTGATGGAAATTGTTTCCTTCATGCGGGCGGCATCGTCACGCGGCGTATGCCAGCCGAAATCGGGGAATGCCGCCTAAGCTCGGCATCATCGCCGGCCAGGGCGAGCTTCCGGCTCGCCTCATCGATGCCTGCCGCCTTTCGGGCCGCGATTTTTTCGTGGTCGCCATCGAGGGACAAGCCGATCCGGAAGCCATCGCCGGCACGCCGCATATCTGGTCGCGGCTCGGTGCTGCCGGCACCGCCTTCGCCAAATTGCGCGAAGTCGCAGCGCAAGAAGTTGTACTGGCGGGCGCGGTGCGACGGCCATCGCTGTCGGCGTTGCGCCCCGATCTTCGCGCGGCAAAATTCCTGGCGCGGCTCGCACGCTCGGCTTTGGGCGATAACGGGTTGCTGTCGGCGGTGGTGCGGGAATTCGAGGAAGCAGGATTTCGCGTGGTCGGTCCGGATGAAATTCTCGATCAAATGGTGACGGCGGCAAAACTCTATGGCCGCATTGCGCCCGATGCACAGGCCGAGGCCGACATCGCGGTCGGTATCGATGTTGCGAGGGCACTTGGGCGGCTCGATGTCGGCCAGGCGGTGGTCGTGCAGCAGGGCATCGTCCTGGGTGTGGAGGCGATCGAAGGCACCGATGCGCTGATCGCACGCTGTTCCGAGTTGCGCCGTGAAGGAACGGGCGGCGTCTTGATCAAGCTGAAGAAACCGGGTCAGGAACGCCGGGTCGATCTCCCGACCATCGGGGTGCGAACCGTGGCGGCGGCGGCGGCGGCGGGCCTTCGCGGAATCGCGGTCGAAGCGGGAGGGTCGCTGATCGTCGATCCGCCGGCGGTCGCCGCGATAGCCGATGAAACCGGGTTGTTCATTCTCGGCCTCGAGGTGACGGAGTGAACGCAGCATCCGGCGGCCAGGAACCTCTGTTGTTCCTGATTGCCGGCGAACCATCGGGCGATGCGCTCGGCGCCGATCTGATGTCCGCCCTCAAGGAATTGAGTGGAAACAAAATTCGATTCGCCGGCATCGGCGGCGCCGGGATGTCAGCGCAAGGTTTGCAGAGCCTCTTTCCCATGGCCGAGCTCTCGGTCATGGGTATCGTCGAAGTTCTGCCACGGCTCCCGAACTTGATGCGGCGCATTAACGAGACCGTGGAAGCGATCATCAAGCTCCGCCCCGCCGCCGTCGTGACCATCGATGCGCCGGGCTTCTGTTTCCGGGTTGCGGCGCGGCTGAAGAAAGCGGCCCGCCGGGGCGGGCCCAAAATTCCGGTCATTCATTACGTAGCGCCGCAGGTCTGGGCGTGGCGAAGCGGCCGCGCGCGGAAACTGGCGCATATCGTCGACCATCTTCTGGTGCTTCTGCCTTTCGAGCCGCCCTATTTTGAAAAATACGGGCTGGCCTGCACTTACGTGGGCCATCCGGCGATCAGCGGCGAAATCGCTCACGATGGCGGAGCGTTTCGCGCCAAACACGGAATTGGTGAAAGCGAAACTGTCTTGTGCCTGCTCCCGGGAAGCCGCCGCAGCGAGGTATCGAAGCTATTGCCCATCTATCGCGAAACCGTCGAACGCCTAGCGGGTGTGATGCCGAAGCTTCGCTGTGTCGCGGTCGTGGCCGATGCCGTGGCGGATGAGGTCGGAACCACCCTGCAGAGCTGGCCGGTTCCGGTTATGCAGGTTCGCGGCACCGAGCGTTTTGCGGCGATGGCGGCCAGCACCGCGGCTCTCGCCGCTTCGGGGACTGTGACCCTTGAACTGGCAAAGGCCGGCACGCCGATGGTCGTCGCCTATCGCATGAATCGGTTCTCCGCTTGGCTGGCGCGCCGGCTCGTGCATGTGCAATATGTGACCCTCGTGAATCTTGTTCTTGGCCGCGGGGCGATTCCCGAATTATTGCTCGAAGACTGCTATCCCGAAGCGCTGGCCTCCGCGCTATTATTGCTGTTGCGCGACTCCAGCGCGCGGGATGCCCAGCGCTCGGCCATGAAGGAGGCGTTGCGGCGCCTGGGCCAAGGCGGCCCGAGGCCCGGTCATCAGGCCGCGCGAGCGGTCTTGAAGGTGATCGGTATGCAGGGATCGAGCGACGAGACGCAATCGGCGACGTAAGGAGGCAAGAAATGGCGACGCAGCAATCGGCGACGAAAGCCGCCAACGGCAAATTCCGGATGCTTCACACGATGTTGCGGGTGGGCAATCTCGATGCGTCGTTGAAATTCTATCGGGACAAGCTCGGGATGAAAGTGCTCCACCAGCAGGAATATCCCGATGGCCGGTTCACCCTGGCCTTTGTCGGCTATGGCGACGAAGATTCGCACACGGTTCTCGAGCTCACTTACAATTGGGATCAAGACAAGTACGACATCGGCACGGCCTACGGCCATGTGGCGATCGGCGTGCCCGATATTTATCGCACCTGCGACGAACTGAAG
>JBGOXX010000031.1:0-18202 GCA_041479345.1 Alphaproteobacteria bacterium | reverse complement strand
GTGAACATCCGGCCAGCGCGCGAGAAAGCGCTGATAATAGGGCGCAACCGTAACGACGGTTGTTTGCTGCAGCATGATTTCGGAGAGCCAGACGCGGTAAGGATCGGGCCGCTCGCCCGCCTTGGCGCGCCAGGGAAATTCCCGCCGGTTCGCGTCATACCAAGCGAGCAAGCCCTGCGCCAAAGTGGCGCGGCGGCGCGGCTTGGCGGCTTTTCCCGCTCTCCGCGTGTTACCCGCTCTCGGCGTGTTATGGGTCTTCGCGTTATGGGTCTTATTGTCGAGCTTGGCGCGCTTGCGTAGCATGGCGCAATCCTAACCTGCCTCGCAGCGCTTGGCATGCGTCGCAGGAAGAGGGCGCCGCAGGAAGAGGGCAATGGCCAAAACCGATTCCCCCAAATCCGATTCCCAGAGATATTCGCGCGGCCCCCTGCCGGGAGCCAAGGCGCTGTCCGCGGTGATGAAGCGGATTGCCGGGCCGGATTTGCGGCGCAAGGGATTTTTCGAATCCGGCCTGGCGGCCGAATGGCCAGCCATCGTCGGGGCTTATCTGGCCGAACGCTGCGCGCCGGAAAAATTGCGGTGGCCGCGGGGCAAGGGGACCGAGGCGACCCTGGAGCTCCGGATCGAAAGTGCCGCGGCGCCGGAGATCCAGCATCTGTCGCCCCAGATCACCGAGCGCATCAACGGCTATTTCGGCTTTTCGGCGGTCGGCCAATTGAAATTCATCCACGCCCCGCTGCACCCCCAAACGGAATCGCAGAAGCCACCGGCCCGCCCCTTATCAGATGCTGAAGAACAGGCCCTGCAAGAATCGCTGGCGAAGATCGAACCGGGTGGGCTTCGCGCGGCACTCGAAGGCTTGGGCCGCGCCGTCTTGAGCCGTGCCGAATTGGGTCAAGAAAACGCCCCGAAAAAACCCGATGACCGGCGTTAACCACGTTGCACAAAAGCGGCGCTGAATCCGCCCGTTAATCTTGCCCGGGCGGCGAGCCGCGGGCTATACTTCCCATCAACATTTAGTGGCGAAAGGTCGCGAGTTGCGCAAGATACTGCCCCTTATCGTGGTTTTGGTCCTGGCGGCGGGAGCCGCCTTTATTTACTGGACCAAGACTCAGCACAGCGCCCCCGCGGCGGCCGCATCCAGCACCAATGGGACCCCGGGCGGAAGCGCCGCGGCCGCGCCATCTTCCGGACCGGCGATCCTCAATGTGACGTCGGACGACGAGGTGATGGGCAAGGCGGACGCGCCGGTCACCATGATCGAATACGCCTCCCTCACCTGCCCGCACTGCGCGCATTTCGAGGGCGATATCTTCCCGCAGATCAAGAGCGCCTATATCGACACCGGCAAGCTTCGATTCGTGTACCGCGATTTTCCGCTCGATGCGCTGGCAGTCCGGGCGGCGGTGCTCGCCCATTGCGCCGGGCACGAACGTTTCTTCGGCTTTCTCCAGGTGCTGTTCCAGAATCAGCCGACCTGGGAACAGGCCGAACAACCGGAAAGCGCCCTGGCCGGCATCGCCAAACTCGGCGGAATCGGCAAGGATCAATTCGATCATTGCATGGCCGACGATTCACTGACAAAACGGGTGACCCAGAGTCGGCTCGACGCCGAACAGAATCTCGAAATCGAAAGCACACCGACTTTTTTCATCAACGGCAAAAAAATTTCGGGAGCGCAGCCTTACGAAGCCTTTCAATCGGCGATTGATCCGCTGCTTCCCAAACCCTGAGGAATCCCGTGCAGTTCACCAAACTTCGCCTTTCCGGATTCAAATCCTTCATCGATCCGACCGAGTTATGGATCGAGCCCGGCATGACCGGAATCGTCGGACCCAATGGCTGCGGCAAATCGAATCTGGTCGATGCGCTGCGCTGGGTGATGGGCGAAACCTCACCGCGCCAGATGCGCGGCGGCGAAATGGATGACGTGATCTTTGCCGGCACCGCCCAGCGCCCGGCCCGCAACATCGCCGAGGTGACCCTTCTCCTGGACAACGCCCGGCGCAAGGCGCCGGCACCCTTTGCCGAAGCGGACGAAATCGAGGTGACGCGCCGCATCGACCGCGGCTCGGGATCGAGCTATCACGTCAACGGCAAGGAAATGCGCGCCCGCGACGTTCACACTCTCTTTGCCGATGCGGCAACGGGGGCGCGATCGACCGCCTTGGTCAGCCAAGGCCATATCGGCGATCTCATCAAGGCAAAGCCCGCAGACCGGCGGGCCATTCTCGAAGAAGCCGCCGGCATCACCGGCCTCCATTCCCGCCGCCATGAAGCCGAGCTTCGCCTGCGCGCTGCCGAAACCAATCTGACGCGGCTTGATGACGTGTTGACGACCCTAGACAGCCAGCTCGTCGGGCTGAAACGCCAAGCCCGCCAAGCGTCGCGCTACCGGAAAATCGGCGATCTCATCCGCCGCGCCGAAGCGGCGATGCTTCATCGCAAATGGCAGGCAGCGAGTGCGGCGATTGAAAGCGCCCGCGTCCGTCTGAGCGAAATCGAAGCGGAAGTATCGGCACTCACCGCGCAAGTCGCCGCGGCCGCCACCCATCAGGCGGAAATCGCGGCCACGCTGCCCGAACTCCGCAAGACCGAGGCCGAAGCGGCAAGCCGTCTGCAGCGCCTCGTCATTGCGCGCGAAGCCCTGGACGCCGAAGAATCCCGCCTCATCCAAGCCAAGCAGGATTGCGAATCGCGGATTGCCGAAGCCGAAGGCGACATCGCGCGGGAGCAAGCCCTGGCGGCCGATGCGCAAGCCGCCCTCGAACGCCTGGCCGAAGAAGAGCGCACTCTCGTCTCCGCCCAAGCCGCCGAAGCCGAAACCCTTCAATCCGCAATCCAGGAATTGGCCGCGGCGCGATCGGAAGTCGCGGCTCTCGAATCCGATTTGGCGACCGCCACCCAGCGCGTCGCGAGCGATGAGGCGAGGCGCGAGGCGCTGCAGTCGCGTGCCGCCGAATGCGCGGCGCGGATTGCCCGCATCGAAGAACGGGCGGCGGCACTGGCCGTCGATCGGGCGGCGATCGCCGCCGAGGTTCTGGAGCCGGCCCGGCTGACCGCCGCCGACGCCACTTTCGCCACCGCCCGGCAGGGGCTCGATTCCGCCCGCGCGACGATGGCGAGCGCGGAAACGGCGCTGTTCGCCGCCCAAGCCGCCGAAAGTCAGGCCCGCGATGCGGTCGGCGAAGCCGAAGCCGCTTTTGCGCGGCTGGATGCCGAGGCGTCGACGCTTGCGAAGCTTTTGAGCGGCGGCGATGAATCGCTGCCGCCGGTCATCGATCAAGTCTCGGTCGAGCCCGGCTATGAATTGGCGCTAGCCGCAGCCCTTGGCGACGATCTGAGCGCGCCGATCCACGGCGAAGCGCCGGTCCGCTGGGAAGCCCTTTCCTTCACCCATGCCGCCGCCAATCTGCCGGCCGCCAGCCTTCCAGAGGGGGCGGAGCCACTCGCCAAATTCGTCACCGGCCCGTCGGCTCTTGCCCGGCGCCTGGCGCAGATCGGCGTCGTCGCAAACGAAACCGAGGCCCGCGCCCTTCGCGGCACGCTCGCCCAGGGCCAGCGTCTGGTATCGCGCGATGGCGCGCTGTGGCGCTGGGATGGATTCACCGTCGCGGCCGGCCATGGGACGGCGGCGGCGGAACGGCTCAATCAGCGCAACCGGCAGAAAGAAATCCGCGACGCCTTGCCCACCGCCGAGCAATTGCTCGCCGACCGGCGCGCGAATTTCAACACCGCCGAAGAGACCGTCCGTAATGCCGCGGCAGCCTATCGCGCAGCCCAGGAATCGGCGCGCCATGCCGAAGCCACGCTTGAAACGGCCCGCGCCCAGCATGCCGAATTGGCCCAGAAGCAGGGTGCCCTGCAATCGCGGCTTGCGGCTTTGACCGACACGGCTCTTCGCATCGATGCCGAACGGAACG
Source organism: Alphaproteobacteria bacterium (assembly GCA_041479345.1). GTDB lineage: Bacteria > Pseudomonadota > Alphaproteobacteria > DATDPM01 > DATDPM01 > DATDPM01. Next base: position 14,279 of record JBGOXX010000031.1, on the reverse strand, counting down.
AAGCACAAGCCCAGGCATCCGAAGCCGATGCAGAGGCGCAGAATCTTCCCGATCCCGAATCCGGAAAGAAGGCATTGGCTTCCATTCAGCACCGGCTGGGCGAACGGCGTTCGGTTCTGGCCCAGGCCCAAGCCCGCCATGACCGGCTGGCCCATGAGACCGAAGCCCGGGCGCTGCGCTTGACCGCACTCGGCGCCGAGCGGACCTCCTGGCAGACCCGCGCCGAAGAAGCGGCCAAGACCCTTTCCGCACTCAATGACCGCTTGGCCTCAGCGAAGACCGAGCAGGAATCGCTGATCCACCGTCCGGAAGAGATCGCTGCCGAACGCAACCGGTTGCTCAGCGAAACCGGAGAGGCCGAAAATTCCCGCCGTTCCGCGTCCGATACCCTGACCGGCGCCGAACAGGCCCTGAGCGAAGCCGACCGAAAGCTCAAGGACGAAGAAGGCGCCCTTGCCGCCCAACGTGAAGAACGGGTGCGCGCCCAGGCTCTCGTCGAACAATCGGAACAGGCGCGCAACGGTTTGGTCGAGCGCATTGCCGAGCGCCTGGCTTGCGCGCCGGAAGAGACTCTGGCCGCGGCCGGGCTCAGCGAAGACGAGGAGTTGCCCGAACTTTCCGCCATTGAAGGGCGGCTGGAGCGGCTGGTCCGCGAGCGCGACAATATGGGCCCGGTCAATCTTCGGGCCGAGACCGAGGCCGCCGATACCGAGACCCAGATCGAGACCTTGCGTACCGAGCGCACCGATCTGGTGTCCGCAATCTCCAAGCTCCGCCAAGGCATCAACAGCTTGAACCAGGAAGGGCGCGAGCGGCTGCTGGCCGCGTTCGGCGTCGTCGACAAGCATTTCCAGGATTTGTTCGTGCGCCTGTTTGGCGGCGGCCGCGCCTATATGAAATTGACCGAGGCCGAAGATCCGCTCGAAGCCGGGCTTGAGATCTTCGCCAGCCCGCCGGGCAAGCGGCTTCAGACGATGTCACTGCTCTCCGGCGGCGAGCAGGCGTTGACCGCCCTGGCGCTGTTGTTCGCGGTATTCCTGACCAACCCGGCGCCGATCTGTGTGCTGGACGAAGTGGACGCCCCCCTGGACGATGCCAATGTCGACCGTTTTTGCACGCTCATTGAAGAAATCGCGCGGGCGTCAGAAACCCGATTCCTGGTCGTTACCCACCACCGGATCACCATGGCGAGGGTCCACCGGCTGTTTGGCGTCACCATGGGCGAACGAGGCATTTCCCAGCTCGTCTCGGTCGATTTGGGCGACGCCGAAAAGCTCCGCGCAACGGCCTAAACGGCCCCCCTTAGCCGCTCCGTCAACCGTCTCCTAACTCATTGTTAGGGCAGATGGTTTCCGAGCTTCCCCCGGCCACGAAAACGCGCTGATAGGCGCCTTGACACCTTTCCGACCCGTCCCTAAGGTGCCCCCGCTTCGGCCGCCCTGGTGGCGGTCGCTTGCTTTCGGGGGCATCCCATGATGCCGGCAAAGCGATGAGTGGCGACGAGACCCCATCGCTCCGCGAATTGGGCGAGCGGCTGAAGCGCGCGCGGGAGCGCGAACAGAGCGGCGGTCTTTCCGGCGGATCCGCCGGGCCGAAGCTTAAGGGTCTGGGCCTGGCGTTCCGCGTGGGGGTGGAACTGGTGGCCGGGGTGGCAGTCGGTGCGGGGATCGGTTATCTGACCGATCTCTGGTTGGGGACGAAGCCCTGGGGGTTCGTGATTTTCTTCGTGCTCGGTTCGGCGGCCAGCGTTTTGAACGTCTACCGCGTCATGAGCGCCATGAAATTTCCGCCGGCGACGGCAGCGCCGAACACGAATGACGACGAAGACGACGATTAGGCATTGAAGCGATTTACCGGTTGAAGGAACGGGGAATTAAGTGGCCAGTCCGCTGCGTCAGTTTCAAATCGAACCGATCGTGCCGATCAAGATCGGCAACGTCGACATTTCCTTCACGAATTCCTCGCTGCTGATGGTGATCGCGGTCATCTCGGTCAGCGCGTTCCTCATGCTCGGCATGCGCCGCCATGCGCTGGTTCCCGGGCGGTTCCAATCGCTGGCCGAGATATCTTACGAATTCGTCGCCGGAATGATTCGCGACAATGTCGGAAGTGCCGGGCGCGAATTCTTCCCCTACATCTTTTCGCTCTTCATGTTCGTGCTGTTCGGGAATTTGCTCGGCCTTCTTCCCTACAGCTTCACCTTCACCAGCCATATCATCGTTACCGCCGCTCTGGCGCTTACCGTTTTCATCGGCGTCACCATCGTCGGCGTCGTCAAACACGGCTTCCATTTTCTGAGCTTCTTCGTGCCGAAGGGCGTGCCGGTTGCACTCATGCCGCTGATGATTCCGATCGAGATCATTTCTTATCTGTCGCGCCCGGTGAGCCTCTCGATCCGGTTGTTCGCCAACATGATGGCCGGACATACGATGTTGAAGGTCTTCGCCGGATTCATTCTGACGCTGGGCTTGCTTGGCGGCTGGGCGCCGCTGGCGATGGATGTGGCGCTGATCGGTTTCGAAGTTCTGGTCGCCTTTCTGCAGGCCTATGTGTTCACCGTGCTGACCTGCCTTTATCTGAACGACGCGCTGAATTTGCACTAAAAAAACGGTGCGTTTCTTTGAGTCGAAGCCACTTCGCTTTTTTGTCGCAGCCTTAGAACAGGGGATATCGAAATGGACCTGAGTTCCGCAAAAATGATCGGCGCCGGCCTTGCCGTTATCGGGCTTGGCGGTGTCGGTGCCGGTATCGGCAGCATCTTCGCTTCGCTGATCAGCGCAATCGCCCGCAACCCGGCCGCCCGGCCGCAAGTGTTTCCCATGAGCATGCTGGGATTTGCGCTGGTCGAAGCGGTGGCGCTCTATGCGCTGCTCATCGCCTTCCTCATCCTGTTCACCTAAACAGGATTGCGAAGGCCGGCGATGCCGCAGTTCGACGCAACCACCTTCCCCACCCAGCTGTTCTGGCTGGCCCTGTGCTTCACGGTGCTGTGCATCGTGATGGTCAGGACTGCCTTGCCGCGGGTGGCGAATGTGTTGGAGGCGCGGCGCAGCCATATCGACCATGATCTGCAAGCCGCCGAGAAGCTGAAAACGGAGGCCGAGCACACGCTGGCCGTTTATGAAAAGACGATGGCGGAGGCCCGGGCCGAAGCGCAGAACCTGCTCCGCAAGGCGGCCGAGGAGATGGCGGCCCAATCCTCGGCTCATCAAGCCGAGCTTGCCAAGAAGCTGGCGGATCAGACCAAGGCGGCCGAGACCAATATCGAAGCGGCAAAAACCCGGGCGCTCGCCGATATCAAAACGGTGGCGACCGAGGCGGCGCGGGCGGCAACCGCAAAACTCATCGGCGTCAGCATCGATCCGGCGGAAGCTTCGGCGGCCGTCGAAAAAATGCTCGGCCAGCGTAAGTAGGGGATAGGCCATGGAAGAACCGCTTCTCGCTTCGCCGGAATTCTGGGTTGCCATCGCCTTCGTGATTTTCGTCGCCGGAGTGTTCCGACCGATGAAGCGCGCGATCGTCACCGCGCTTGATGCCCGCACCGCCCGCATCAAAGCCCAAATCGACGAAGCCTCCCGGCTTCATGAAGAGGCGAAGAGCTTGCTGGCCACTTACGAGCGCAAGCAGCGCGAGGCGATGAAGGAATCGGCGGGCATCGTCGCTCAAGCCAAGCGCGAGGCCGAAGCCTTTCGCAATAAGGCCGCCGCCGATCTCGCGGCCTCGCTATCACGGCGCGAGAAAATGGCCCTCGATCGCATCGCTCAGGCGGAATCGGAGGCGCTGCGTCAGGTGCGCAATGCCGCGGTGGACATTGCCACCGCCGCCACCCGCGAGCTTTTGTCCAAGCATTTGGATGAGCGCAAGGCGGCGCAATTGATCGATCTGGCCCTGGCCGAACTGCCGAGCCGGTTTCATTAGACGCAAAACCGTGATACTCGGCTTTTCAACCCGGCCTCGCGCCGGGTTTTTTATGTCGCGGCGGATCTAGGACGACGGCAGCGTGCTATGGGTGCCGTCGCACATCGGCTGGGCCTTGGTCGCCTTGCAGCCGCAGAAATAGACGGTCTCGGCTTTCTCGGGCTTATAGATGACCGGGGAGATGCCGGTGCCTTTATGGGACCCATCGCACATCGGCTGATTTTTGCTCCGGCCGCAGGCGCACCAGGCATAGACTTTGCCCGCCTCGACATCGACGGGATAGGGCGCGAGCTGGGCGGGAATCGATTTTCCCGGCGGATTGTTCCCTGATTGATTCATGTCCCCCTTCCTCTGGTTAGGCCCGCTATATTACCTTGATCTGCCCTGATTTTTTAACGGGTAGCGCGCGGGCTCGAGATTAGGTGCGCCGCCCCGGCGAAGCAAGCTTCTGGCTCCCCAAGCCGGCAGATCCCCAAGGAAGACCGCGATGGCCGTCTATACCGAAGTCTCCGACGAGGACTTGGCGGATTTCGCCGATCAATACGACATCGGCAGCGTCGTCTCGTGCAAAGGAATCGCCGAAGGCGTCGAGAACTCGAATTACATCCTTCAGACCGAGCACGGCCATTTCATTCTGACGCTCTACGAAAAGCGGGTGGCGAAGGAAGACCTGCCGTTTTTCTTAGGCCTGATGGAGCATTTGGCCGGCAAGAAAATCGCCTGCCCGACGCCGCTCCATGGCCGCGACGGCTTGGCGCTCCGCGAGCTTTCGGGAAAACCCGCCGCGATCGTTACGTATCTAAACGGCATGTGGCCGCGGAGCATCGTGCCGCGCCATTGCGCCGAGCTCGGCAAGGCGCTGGCCCGGCTCCATCTCGCCGGTCAGGATTTCTCGATGTCGCGCCAAAATACGCTGTCGGTTTCAGGCTGGCGGCCGCTCTTCGAGTCCTGCCGCAACCGCACCCACGAGATTCGCGCCGAGTTGGCGACCGAGATCGACGCCGAGCTCGCTCAATTGGAAAAAGACTGGCCGAAGAATTTGCCCCAGGGCGTCATTCACGCCGATCTTTTTCCGGACAACGTATTTTTTCTCGGCGACAAACTATCCGGCCTGATCGACTTCTACTTTGCCTGCAATGATCTGTTCGCCTACGACCTGGCGATTTGCATGAACGCCTGGTGCTTCGAAAAGGATCGCAGCTTCAACGTGACCAAGGCGCGGCAGCTTCTTTCTTCCTATCGCAAGGTGCGGCCGTTTTCGCCGGAGGAGCTGGCCGCTCTCCCCGTTCTCGCCCGCGGGGCCGCGATGCGCTTCCTGCTGACGCGGCTTTACGACTGGCTGCATCACCCGGAAGGGGCGATGGTGAGCCGCAAAGACCCGCTCGAATACCGGGACAAGCTCCGCTTCCATCAAGGGGTCAAAGGCCCGGGCGATTACGGCCTCGCATGACCAAAAAAAGCGAGATCGTCGAAATCTTCACCGATGGTGCGTGCAGCGGCAATCCGGGACCGGGCGGCTGGGGCGCCATCCTCCGCTTTAACGGCACCGAGAAGGAGCTCTCCGGCGGCGAGGCGCAGACCACCAATAACCGCATGGAGCTGATGGCGGCGATCGCCGCCCTCGAAGCGCTCAAGCGCGACGTGAAAGTGAACGTCTACACCGACAGCCAATATTTGCGCGACGGGATTACCCGCTGGATTCACGATTGGAAGGCGCGAGGCTGGAAAACCGCCGACAAGAAGCCGGTCAAGAATATCGATCTCTGGCAGCGCCTCGAAATCGCCCTCGCCGGACATAAAATCGAATGGCATTGGATCCGCGGCCATTCCGGCCATCCGGAAAACGAGCGGGCGGATGAGCTGGCGCGCGCCGCGATCGCGCGGCTGCGCGAGGGCCGATAACCTTAGGCGTTAAACCTGTGCGGTGTTGGATCCGGCCGGCATTAAATCTGCCCGCCGTCAGATTTGATTGAGGATCACTTCGGCCTTGCTGTGTTCGAGCGAGCCGCCCTCATCGAGATTGAGCCGCTTCATCACCCCATCGTCGATGAGCATGGCATAGCGCCGCGAGCGAACGCCCAATCCCGCTTTCCGCAGATCGAGTTCCAATCCCAGCGCGCGGGTGTAATCGCCGCTGCCGTCGGCCAGCATCATGATCTGATCCTTGACCTTCTGGTCCTTGGCCCAAGCGCCCATCACGAATGGATCGTTGACCGCGAGGCAAGCGATCGTGTCCACGTCCTTGGCCTTGATCTTTTTCGCGTGTTTGAGAAAACCCGGCAGATGCGCGGCCGAACAAGTCGGCGTGAACGCGCCCGGCAGCGCAAAAAGCACCACGCGCTTGCCTTTGAAAATGTCGTCGGTCGAAATCGGCGCCGGTCCATCCTTGGTCATCTGCGTCAGCGTGCCTGACGGCATCTTGTCGCCCACTTTGATCGTCATCCCATTCCCCCCACTATTGGCCGTCCTGGCCCTCGGCTGCCAAAGATATTCAATCGAAGCGGCGGCGTCACCCATTACCGCGCGCTTTGTCCTCGGCACTCGGTGTCAAATTGCTGCCCTTCGCACGCGCAATAGCATCGAGCACGGCCTTTTCGCTCAGCAGCTCGGGCAAGACAATGCCGGTAGGCGCACCCGGGCCGTAAACCGCATTGAATGGAATCCCATAGCGGCCGAACCCCGCGAGATATGCCGCAATTGCGTCGTCTTTTTTGGTCCAATCGGCGCGCATGGCGATGATTTTTTGGCCGTCGATCATTCCGGTTACAACCGGCCTGCTGAGCACCAGAGCTTCGTTGGCCTTGCAGGTCAGGCACCATTCGGCAGTGACATCAACCAGCACAACTTTTCCGGTTGCAACCAAATTGGGTATCGCTGCGAGATTGAAATCCTGCCACAAACCCGTCACCGCAGTTTCGCCCGACGCATTGTTTGGTTCGGGAATGACCAGCGACGGCAGGAAGGCAAGAACGGCGAGACCTGAAACCAGGCTGATTCGCAACAAGGTGCGGTCGCCCAGCAGCGCGCCCCGAAGTGCCAAGGTTCCGGCAAGCGCCACACAAGTGAGGCCCGTAAGAATCGCCGCTGCAACCGAAGTCTGAAGCGCCAGCACAACCAGCAGCCAGATTGCGGTTGCAACCAGAGCCAGCGCCAGAATTTTCCGGAGGCCAATCATCCACCTTCCGGGCCTCGGCAGATGAGCGGTGAGCCCCGGCACGGCGGCAATGGCGAGATAGGGGAGCGAAAGCCCCAGCCCTAGCGCCGTGAAGATGGCGAAGATTTCACCGGGTCCACGCGCAAGCGCAAAGCCGACCGCCGTGCCGAGAAAAGGTGCGCTGCAGGGTGTGGCGAGAACGGTGACAAAGGCGCCGGTTGCAAAATTGCCGAGCAGGGTGCGGCCATCCATCGAACGGCCCGCCGCGCTGCCGAGCCAGCCCGGCAAGCGGAATTCGAACCAACCCCAAAGATTGCAGGCAAAGAGCGTCAGCAGCAGGATCATCAGCGTCAAAAAGCCCGGATGCTGGAATTGGATGCCCCAGCCGATTGCGTATCCCGCCGCCTTGAGCGCGGTGAGCACTCCCGCCAGAACGAGAAAACTTGCAACGATTCCGGCGGCGGAGGCCAGGAAACCCAGCCGCGCCGCCCGCCGCTCGCGCGTGGCCGATTCGACGACGCTCAGCAATTTTATGGAAAGGACGGGCAGCACGCAGGGCATCAAATTGAGAATGAGTCCGCCCAAGACCCCGAATCCGAGCACAGCGAGAAACTCGGCCAGGCTCGATTCGGGCGGCGCATCCGGCAGGATGGCGCCTTGGGTAACCTTGGAGCGATATTCCGTCGATCGATCCCCATCGACCAGAGTGAGCGTCATCTCCGACCCGGCCAGAGTCAACGGCGCACCCGGCGCCGCCGAAACCGGAATCGAAATATGGGCAAGGCGATCGCTATCCGACAAATCCATTTTCGGCGGCCCGAAGCGAAGCGTCTGCGGACCTTCGACGAAGAGATCAGGCGCAGAAAATGCATCGCGCGCGCGCGCGGTGATAGCGAGGGCCGGGTGTTTCATCGTTCCGCCCGACTCGATTTTCTCGATCGCAAGCCCGGCTTTCGCGCCATCGCCGGGAACCCGATCGACATATTTCTGGATCAAGGCTGCGAATTCGGAAGAACTCGCCGCCCCCGCCGGAATATCGAGCGACAGATGCGCCATCGCCGGAACGCAGATCGTGCTGCAAGTCAGGTAATTGACGGCGAGGCGGAACGAAGCTGGCGCGCCGGGATGGGCGAGCGTGACCGTAATCGGCAAAACGACTTCATCGTGATAGCCGACGGTCTCGAAGCCGAGAACGCTGAACCGAATAGGCGCAGGCCATGAAATTCCGGCCTCGGAGAAATTCTGCGAGCCGCTCCAATCGAGAGCCGGGGGATATCCGGCATCGCCCGGCGAGCGCCAATAGATCTTCCAGTCCTTTTGCATGCGGAACTGAAGACCGAGTGTCAGCGTTGATGGATCGCCGGTTGCGGTCGAGGCCGAAAGAAGCCTGGCTTGTGTCTCGTTGATCCCGTCCCAGGCGCTGGCCGGGCTTGGCCCATCGGGAGTGGAAAAATTCGGCGCGGCAGACCCGGAATGGGGCGGTAAGACCCCCCCTAAAACCATGGTAAGGCAAATCGCCAGGGCCCAAATGCTTCGGACGCCAACGGGTTTCACCTGCGCTGTTATGTAGCCTTGGATTCGCCTCATTCTCACGGTTTCTTAACCACTGCCGATTAATTTAGGATCATGGCGCCGTCTCCTGCCGCACTATATAGGAGAAGGGCGCCGGCCAGGGCGATCACGCTTGGTTGAATAGGCCGCCCCGGCGAATTACAACGTTGGGTCCCCATGAGGAAATGGGATGCGTGAGATGACGCGTGAGATGCCAGAGCACAAGTTCATCGGCTCGCTCGCCGGGCAGTTGCTGATCGCCATGCCGCAGATGCGCGACCCGCGCTTTGCCCGCACCGTCATCTATATGGTCGCCCACACCGAGGACGGAGCCATGGGCCTGGTGGTCAATCGCATCCTCGGCTCGATCACCTTCCCCGATCTGCTGCAGCAGCTTCATATCGGCGTCACCGATGCCGCCCTTGGCATCCATGTCCATTTCGGCGGCCCGGTCGAAACCGGACGCGGCTTCGTGCTCCATTCGAACGAGTACAATCAGGGCGCCACATTGCGCGTCGACGATTTCGTCTCGCTCACCGCCACCGTCGATATACTACGCGACATGGCCACCGGCATCGGCCCGCGCCGCTCGGTGCTGGCCTTGGGCTATGCGGGCTGGGGCCCCGGTCAGCTGGAGGAAGAAATCCAGAAGAACGGCTGGCTCAATGTCGGCGCCGACGAAGGCCTGGTCTTCGGTCCCGACCTCGACAACAAATGGGAAAGGGCGATCGCCAAAATCGGCGTCGACTTCACCATGCTCTCCAGCGACGTGGGCCACGCTTAATTTCTCCCTTCCCTGTTTTCTCCCATCCCTCGCCAGATTTTTTCCATTCGGTAATTCATCAACGCCTGTCCACGCAAGCCGACGGTTTGATGCGCTATGACGCAGAAAAACGCCATCAGCGTTTCCAGTTCTTCGATAATACAGCGACGGATAAAAATCGCCGGATCCGCGGTCATTCGCGGGTGACGCGAAGGCCCTTGGGTGTCCAATCCTCGCGCAAGATCGCGTAGAGCACATGGTCCTGCCACATGCCGTTGATGCGCAGATATTTTCGCGCGCGGCCTTCTTCCCGGAATCCGCATTTCTCAAGGAGCGCCCGGCTCGCGACATTGTCCGGCAGGCAGGCCGCTTCGACCCGGTTGAGATTGAGAGTCTCGAACGCAAAGGACAGCACTGCCGTCATTCCTTCGGTCATGTAACCCTGCCGGGCAAAGGCTGCGCCGATCCAATAGCCGAGCGTTCCGGCTTGGACGATGCCGCGGCGCACATTGGTGAGGTTGATGCCGCCGAGAAGGGCCTCGTCGCCGGCGCGGAAAATGAGGAAGTAGTAGCCGATCCGCCGGTCGCGTTCTTCGGCATATTGGCGAAGCCGGCGGCGAAACGCCGCCTTTTCCAGCGCATCCGCCGGCCAGGTCGATTCCCATGGCTTGAGAAAATCGCGGGAGGCGGAACGCAATGCCACCCAATCGGCGAAATCCTGACCACGCGGGATGCGCAACCGCACCCGGCCGAAGCGCAACACCGGTTCCGCATCGTCGAAAACGAGGCGGCGCAGAAATCCCCGGATATCCGGCGTCAGTAGGGGTATGTGCCGCGCCGCCATGGCGTCACGCAAGCTTCGCCACGAGCCGATCGAAAGATTCAACCGTCGATAGCGGCCCCAAGGCGGCAAATGTCGGCCTTCCCGAGAGCAACCGCGAGGCAACCCGCGCGATCGCCGGCTTGTCGACGGCTTCGATCTTCCGGGTGATCTCCTCGACGGGCAGATGCCGCCCATAGGTCAGCAATTGGTGGCCGAGCTGCTCGCAACGCGACGACGTGCTTTCCCGGGACATCAGCACCGAAGCGCGGCCTTGCGCTTTCGCCCGGTCCAATTCGCCGTTTTCGATCGTCGCCGCGGCGCTGACCAGTTCCGAGCACGTGACATCAAGGAGTTCCGCCGCCTTGTCCTCTCCGGTGCCGGCATAAACCCCGAACAATCCGCCGTCGGTATAGGAGGACGCAAAAGAATAGATCGAATAACAGAGCCCGCGCTTTTCCCGTGCCTCTTGAAAAAGCCGTGAGGACATGCCTCCGCCAATCAGGGTCGAGAACACGCCCTGGGTGTAATAATCCGGGTCGTCGTAGCGAAGCCCGGGCAAGCCCAGCACCAGATGCACCTGTTCGAGGTCGCGCGGCTCCCGTTTTTCGCCGCCCTGGTAATGGGCGGCTTGGGCCGGCTCGGGGCTCCCATTCGGCAGCGAATCGAAGGCTTCGCCCGCCATCGCGACAAACCGGTCGTGATCGACGGCGCCGGCGGCGACCATCACCATGGTCGACGGCAGGTAATGCTCGCGCATATAGGCGATGATCGATTCCCGCGCCATGGTTTCGATATTCTCTTCGGTGCCGAGGACGGGCCGGCCCAAGGCTTGATTGGGGAAGGCCGCCTCCTGGAAATAATCGAAGACGATATCGTCCGGCGTATCGTAGGCCTGACCGATTTCCTGAATGATAACGGCGCGCTCCCGGGCCAATTCATCGTCGTCGAATACCGAGTGCTGAAGGATATCGGCGATGATGTTGACCGCGAGCCGGGTGTCGTTCTTCAGCACCCGCGCGTAATAAGCGGTATATTCGCGGGCCGTATAGGCGTTCAAATGGCCGCCCACCGCCTCGATCTCTTCGGCGATCTGCCTCGCACTGCGTTTTTCCGTGCCCTTGAACGCCATGTGTTCGAGAAGATGGGCGACGCCATTGATCGCTTCCGGCTCGTTCCTCGTGCCGACCTTGACCCAAGCGCCAAGTGAAACGGTCTCCACGCCCGGCATCGCATCGCTGGCGACACGCAAGCCCGACGGCAAGGTGGTGACGCGAACGCTCATGCCGCACCTTTCCGCGCCATCCGCCGGGCGATGAAATCCTTGACCGCCTTAGCGTCGTTCGGAAGGTCGGTGAAGCGTTCCTTCCGCTCCATCAAATCCGACAGATGCGCGGGCAGCTCCGGCCGGAGGCCCGTCGCTTTTTCCACCGCGTCGGGGAATTTGGCCGGATGCGCGGTCGCCAGCGCCACCATCGGCACCTTCGGATCGCGCCGCGCCTTGCCTGCTGCGACGCCGACAGCGCTGTGCGGATCGATCAAAAGGCCACAATGTTCATGGATATCGGCGATCGTATCGAGGGTGCCATTGTCGTCGAGCCTGAAGCCGGTGAAGATCTCGCAGGCCGTACGGAACGGCACCGGCTCCAGCGTCACCGATCCTTCCTTGCGGAACTTCCGCATCAGCTCGACGATGGCGGAACCGTCGCGTTGATAAAGCTCAAAAAGTAGCCGTTCCAGATTGCTCGAAACCTGAATGTCCATACTCGGCGAAAGGGTCGGAACGACTTCGGAAACCGCCAGTTTCCCGGTTTCGAAAAACCGCGCGAGGATGTCGTTGCGGTTGCTGGCAACGACCAATGAATCGATGGGCAAGCCCATTTTCCGCGCCGCGTAGCCGGCATAAACATTGCCGAAATTCCCGGTCGGCACCGCAAACGAAATGCTTCGTGCCGGCGCATCCAAGGCGACCGCCGCCGAAAAATAATAGGCGGTCTGCGCCATCACCCGCGCCCAGTTAATGGAATTGACCGCGGCCAAAGACATCCGTTCGCGGAAGGGCGTGTCGGCGAACATCGCTTTGACGAGATCTTGGCAATCGTCGAAGGTGCCGTGGAGCGCAATGTTGTGAACATTGGGCGAGGCGACCGTGGTCATCTGGCGGCGCTGAACTTCCGAAACCCTTCCCTTCGGGTGCAGGATGAAAATGTCGATCGAATCCTTGTCGCGGCAGGCCTCGATCGCCGCCGATCCGGTATCGCCGGAGGTGGCGCCGATCACCGTCACATGACGGCCGCGGCGCTTCAGGAACAGGTCGAACAGGCGGCCGACAAGCTGCAGCGCGTAATCCTTGAAGGCCAGGGTCGGCCCGTGGAACAGCTCGAGCAGCCAGAAATTCGAATCGAGCTCAATCAGGGGCGCCACCGCTTCGTGGCGGAAACCGGCATAGCTGTCTTCGACGATTCCTGCGAATTCATCCTCGGTAAGAGCGCCCGCGATGAAGGGCCGCATGACCCGCGCCGCGAGCTCGGCGTACCGCAGCGGCGCCAGGGAACGAATTTCCTCGGCGGAAAACCGCGGCCAGGTTTCGGGAACGTAGAGGCCGCCGTCCTCGGCGAGCCCGGCAAGCAGGACTTCTTCGAAGCCCAGCGCCGGGGCCGCGCCACGGGTGCTTACATAACGCAAAGACCGTCTCCGGGTGGAAAAGCCAGGGTCACACTATACACGACCCCAACCCAGGGCAAGCCAGGCAGCAAGCCGTCAGCGACAGTATAAGTGATTGATCTAATGAAGATATCTGCTTTTGAGGTGGGCCAGGAAAACCGCCGGATCAAGGGGCCGCCCGGTTGCCTGGTGGATCAGATCGGCGGGCGTCAGCCGCGATGCTTCGCCATGGACATGGCGGCGCAGCCAGGCCAGGAGCGGCTGGAAGTCGCCGCGGCCGATGGCCGGCATGATTTCAGGGTCGGCATGGCGCGCCGCGTCGAAGAGTTGCGCCGCGGCCATGGCGCCGATGGTGTAGCTCGGGAAATAACCCCAGGCGCCGTCGAACCAATGAATGTCCTGCAAGCAGCCTTCGCCGTCATGGGCGGGCGCAAAGCCCAGCAGCTCTTTCATCCCGCTATTCCAGGCCTCCGGCAAATCGGCAAGCGCCAGATCGCCGGCGATCAGCGACTTTTCCAGCCGGTAGCGCAGCAGAACATGGAGCGGGTAAGTCACTTCATCGGCATCGACGCGGATGGCGCCCGGCCGAACCCGCGTGTAATGGCGATAGAGATTATCGGCGCTCCAAGCGGGGCCGACGCCGCCGAAAGCTTCCGCCATCAAGGGGGCGGCGAATTCGACGAACTCCCGGCTGCGGCAGGCCTGCATTTCGATGAGCAAAGATTGGCTTTCATGGATCGCCATCGAATGCACGCGGCCGACCGGTTGATAGCGCCAGGGCAAGGGCAAGCCTTGCTCGTAAAGCGCGTGGCCGGTTTCGTGGAGCACGCCCATCAGGGCCTTGGCGAAATCGCTTTCGTCATAGCGCGTGGTGATGCGGACGTCGCCGGATGCGCCGCCGCAAAAGGGATGAAGGCTGACATCCAGCCGGCCCCGGTCGAAATCGAAACCAAGCTTGCCCATGAATTTGAGCCCGAGCATGCGCTGCTGATCGGCCGGGAACGGTCCTTCGAGGCGAAGCGGCGGATGGCTTCGTTGATGCTCCAGAACTTGGCCCAGCAATTCGGGAAGGGCTCGGATCAAGGGCGCAAACAACCGGTCGACTTCGGAGGCCCGCAATCCCGGATCGAATTCGTCGAGCAGCGCATCGAAAGGCGTGACGCCGAGTTTTTCCGATCTGGCTTTCGCGGATTCGCGCGTCAAATCGAGGACGATCTGCAATAAAGGCCGCACGGAATTGAAGTCCGATGCGGCACGGGCTTTGCGCCACGTCATTTCGCATTCGGAAACGGCTTTGGCCAAGGCTTCGGTCAGTTTCCCATCGATGGCGCTGGCATGGAGCCATTGCCGGCGCATCTCGGCGAGATTGGCCGCCTGCCAGGAATCGAGCTTGCCGCCCGCCTGGGCTT
>JBGOXX010000030.1:0-18611 GCA_041479345.1 Alphaproteobacteria bacterium | reverse complement strand
GATGGGCCTGCTTGCCGCGGCCGGTGCCGTCGCCTTTACGGACGCGACCAAAACGGTGGGCGATTCGGTCGTCATGCGGCGAGCGCTCAGCTACGCCTCCGCCTTCGGGCTCCTCATCGTTCAACACGCGGAAGAGCCGGGCCTCGCCGAAGGCGGCGCGATGAACGAAGGCGAAATCAGCACCCGGCTCGGCCTTGCCGGCATCCCAGCGGCGGCGGAGGCCATTCTTCTCGAACGCGATCTGCGTCTCGTTGAACTTACCGATGGCCGCTATCACGCTGCCCATCTTTCGACCGCGGCGGGCGTGGATGCGATCCGCCGTGCCAAGGCGAAGGGCCTCAATGTCACCTGCGATACGGCCCCGCCTTATTTCGCGCTGAACGAACTGGCGGTCGGCGATTATCGGACCTTCGCCAAGGTGTCGCCGCCGCTCCGCAGCGAAGAGGACCGGCAGGCCATTGTCGAGGGGCTGAAAGACGGCACCATCGATGCCATCGCCAGCGATCATTCCCCCCACGATCAGGACAGCAAGCGCCTGCCCTTCGCCCAAGCCGAATTCGGCATCGTCGGGCTCGAAACGTTGCTGCCGATTTCCCTCGAGCTTTATCACAATGGTCATATATCGCTTCCCAATCTGATCGGCTTGCTCACTTATCGCCCGGCCAACGTGCTGTCGCTTCCGGCGGGGCGGATCAAGATCGGCGTCGCCGCCGACTTGGTGCTCATCGATGTCGATCAGCCTTGGCAGATCCAAGCCGATTCCTTCCGCAGCAAGTCGAAGAACACGCCGTTCGATGGCCGCCCGGCCCAGGGACGCGCGATGCGCACCGTCGTGAACGGACGCACCGTTTTCGACTTCGCGGCGTGACCACCGCACTCTGATAAATCTGATAAATATGCCGGGATCATTATGCCGGACGCGATAGGGCTG
Organism: Alphaproteobacteria bacterium; assembly: GCA_041479345.1. Classification (GTDB taxonomy): domain Bacteria; phylum Pseudomonadota; class Alphaproteobacteria; order DATDPM01; family DATDPM01; genus DATDPM01. The sequence continues at coordinate 17,680 of JBGOXX010000030.1, read as the reverse complement.
GGCACCTTGGGGCCGTTTGCTTCGGCCGTCTTCGGCTATTTCCTCGGTTCGATTCCGTTCGGACTCTTGCTGACGCGGCTCTCCGGCCTCGGCGATATCCGCACTATCGGTTCGGGGAATATCGGCGCCACCAATGTGCTCAGAACGGGGCGCAAGGGCTTGGCGCTTTTCACTTTGCTTCTCGATGGCGGCAAGGGTGCGGTTGCCGTTCTCCTGATGGCGCGGTTCGGCGGGATCGCGATGCTGCTGGCGGGTGTGGCCGCCGTTATCGGTCACAGCTTTCCGATCTGGCTTCGCTTCAAAGGCGGCAAGAGCGTTGCGACCGGGCTTGGGGTCTTGCTTGCGGCGGCGCCCTTGGCCGGCGTGCTGGCTTGCGCGACCTGGCTTGCGGTTGCGGTCCTTACCCGATTTTCGTCGCTCGCCGCGCTCGCCGCCTTTGCGCTGGCTCCCGTCTATTGCCTGCTGCTTTTCGATTGGCCGCGGGCGGCGATGGCCGCATCGATCGCCGCACTTATTATTTGGCGCCACCGCGGCAATATCGAGCGCCTTCGGGCCGGGACGGAACCGCGTATCGGCGCGTCATGAGTCGGCCCCCCAATCTTCAGCCAAGGCCTCGTGCGCTTTCCGCCGCCGATAAGCTGGATTGGCTCCGGCTGATCCGAAGCGAGCAAGTTGGACCCATCACCTTCGCGCGGCTAATCGAGCGTTTTGGCGATGCCGCGAACGCGCTGTCTGCCCTGCCTGAATTGGCGCGGCGCGGCGGACGTGCTGAGGCCCTGCGCATTTGCGATCACGCAACGGCGATGCGGGAAATCGAGGGCCTTGAAAAACTCGGCGGGCGCGTCATTGCACTCGGCGAAGAAGATTATCCGCCGGCCCTGGCCGCCTTGGACGATGCGCCGCCGTTGATCTCGGTCCTTGGCCGCGCGGATGTTTTAAAAAAGCCAATGATTGCCGTTGTCGGCGCCCGCAATGCCTCGGCCAACGGCCGGCGGTTCGCGCAGTCGTTATCGCGCGATCTCGGCCAAGCGGGACTCGTTATTGCTTCCGGCATGGCCCGCGGAATCGACGCCGCGGCCCATGAAGGCGCGCTGGCGACGGGAACCGTGGCGGTCGTTGCCGGCGGGGTCGATGTGATCTATCCGCAGGAGAACGCCGCCCTCTATGACCGGATCGTCGCCAACGGTGCGGTCGCTGCCGAAGAACCGCTGGGCTTGCAGCCCCAGGCGCGGCATTTTCCCAAACGCAACCGGCTGATTTCCGGGCTCGCTTTGGGCGTCTTGGTGGTCGAGGCGGCGCAGCGCTCCGGCTCGCTCATCACCGCTCGATTTGCCCTCGAACAGGGGCGCGAAGTCTTCGCGGTTCCCGGTTCGCCCCTCGATCCCCGCTGCCACGGGACCAATGACCTGATCCGCCATGGCGCCACCCTGACCCAATCCGCCGATGACGTGATGGAGCAGATTCGCGGCATGCTGCGGCGGCCGATTGCCGAGCCGGACCGGCCGGAATACGTAGGCAGACAGGCAGTTCCGGCCCCCGCTCTGACCGGGCAGGCCCTCGACTCGGCACGGGAAAAAATCGTGGAAAGTCTGGGTCCTTCGCCGGTTCAGGTTGACGAAATCGTCCGCCAATGCCAATTGTCACCGGCAATCGTGGCCGCGGTCCTGCTCGAATTGGAGCTCGCAGGCCGCCTCAACCGTCATCCCGGCCATCAAATATCGCTGGCCGAATAGGCGGTAAGGCCATGCGATAGCGGGCATAAGCGAAGGCACGCGCATGCGTGCGCAAACGAAAAAGAAACCTTTAGGCCGCTAGCTTCTCAAAACTTCGAGCGGAGTCCGAATGAATATCGTCGTCGTCGAATCGCCGGCCAAGGCCAAGACGATCAATAAATATCTGGGAAGCGGCTTCCGCGTTCTCGCCAGCTACGGCCACATCCGCGATCTGCCCTCGAAGGACGGTTCGGTTCAGCCTGACCACGATTTCGCCATGACCTGGGAAATCGACGCGAAGGCCGAACGTCACGTTGCCGATATCGTCAAGGCGCTCAAGGGCGCCAAACATCTTTATCTCGCGACCGACCCCGACCGGGAAGGCGAAGCGATTTCCTGGCACGTGCAAGAGGTCCTCAAGAGCCGCAAGCTGCTCGATGGCGTCGAAGTCGCCCGCGTCGTTTTCAACGAAGTCACCAAGGACGCGGTTTTGGAAGCGATGCGCAAGCCGCGCGCCGTCAATCGCGAATTGGTGGATGCCTATCTTGCCCGCCGGGCCCTCGACTATCTCGTCGGCTTCACGCTCTCGCCGGTGCTGTGGCGGAAGCTCCCCGGTTCCCGTTCGGCGGGACGCGTGCAGTCGGTGGCCTTGCGCCTCATTTGCGAGCGCGAATCCGAGATCGAGATTTTCAAGCCGCGGGAATATTGGACCGTCGATGTGGACATGCGGACCAAGGCCGGCGCACCCTTCAGCGCCCGTTTGATCCGGCTCGATCGCGATAAGCTCGACAAATTCGCATTGGGCGATCACGCCACCGCCGAAGCCGCGCGAAATCGCATTGCCGACCAATCCTTCCGCGTCGCCAAAATCGAGCGGAAACAGACGAAGCGGAACCCCTACCCGCCTTTCACTACCTCGACCCTTCAACAGGAAGCCTCGCGGAAGCTTGGCTTCACCGCCTCGCGAACCATGCGGACCGCCCAGCGGCTCTACGAAGGTGTGGATATCGGCGGCGAATCGGTCGGACTTATTAGTTATATGCGAACCGACAGCGTGCATCTTTCGAAAGAAGCGTTGGCCGCCTGCCGTGCCTTGATCGCCCGCGATTTCGGCCAATCTTATCTTTCCGAGCATCCCCGGCAATTCAAGGCCACCGCTAAGAACGCCCAGGAGGCCCATGAGGCGATCCGCCCGACCGACGTGGGGCGCAAGCCGGAAGACATCAGCCGCTATGTCGATCACGACCAGCAGAAGCTTTATGAGCTGATCTGGAAGCGCATGGTGGCAAGCCAGATGGAAAGCGCCGCGCTCGAACAAGTGGCGGTCGACGTCGATTCCTTCGACGGCCATATCGGATTGCGCGCCAACGGCTCGATGATCGTGTTCGACGGTTTCCTCAAGCTCTATCGCGAAGACCGCGACGACGGCGCCGAAGAGGAAGAGAACGAACGGATTCTGCCGCCGATGACCGACGGCGAATCAATCGCGCGGGAAACCATTCATCCCGAGCAGCATTTTACCCAGCCGCCGCCGCGCTATACCGAAGCGAGCCTGGTCAAGCGGCTGGAGGAACTTGGTATCGGCCGGCCGTCCACCTATGCCAGCATCATTCAGGTGCTGCAGGACCGGAAATACGTGCGGCTCGATAAGAAGCGATTCACGCCGGAAGACCGCGGAAGATTGGTGACGGCGTTCCTCGCCAATTTCTTCGAGCGCTATGTTCAGTACGATTTCACCGCCGATCTCGAAAACCGGCTGGACGAAATTTCCACCGGCCAAATTCCGTGGAAAAAAGTTCTTACCGATTTTTGGCGGGATTTCATCGTTGCGGTGAACGGCACGAAACATCTGACGATTCGCCAAGTGCTCGACGTCCTCGACCGGGAATTGGGCCCGCATTTCTTTCCCGAAGACGGTTCGGGCAAAGACCCGCGTCTGTGTCCTGCCTGCGGAACCGGCCGGATCGGCGTCAAGCTCGGCAAATACGGCGCCTTTCTCGGCTGCTCCAATTATCCGACCTGCACCTATACGCGGCCGCTTGCGATCGCCGGCGAAGGCGACGCCGGCGGCGATGCCATCGCATTCCCGAAAGAATTGGGAACGGATCCAACGACCGGCCTCAAGATTACGCTGCGTAAGGGCCCCTATGGCTGTTACGTCCAACTCGGTGAAGGATCGAAGGAAGAAAAGCCGAAACGCTCGTCGCTGCCGAAGAACCTGAAGCCGGAAGACGTGACGCTGGAAGGCGCCATCAAGCTTCTGTCGCTGCCGCGCGACGTCGGCCTGCATCCGGAAACCGGCAAGATGATCATCGCCGGGCTTGGGCGTTTCGGGCCCTATCTAAAACATGACGACGTTTTCGTGTCGCTTGGCGCCGATGACGACCTGCTGACGATCGGCCTTAATCACGCGGTCGTCTTGCTCAAGGACGCGAAACCGAGGAAATCGAAAAGAGGCCGTGAGCTCGGCAAGCATCCCGACGACAGCAAGCCGGTGACGATCCACGAGGGGCGTTACGGGCCCTATGTTGCGCATAACAAGCTGCGTGCGACCTTGCCGAAGGATGCGACGCCGGAATCCTTCACCCTCGAACAAGCGATCGCGATTCTGGCCGAGCGCGCCGAAAAGACAGGCGTTGCAAAACCGAAGAAGGGAAAAGCCGCCAAGCCGGAAAAGAAGGCAAAGCCGGAAAAACCGGTGAAGGCGGAAAAACCGGTGAAAGCGGAAAAGAAAGAGCCGGCCAAGAAAGTCGCCAAACCCGCCCGCCGAAAAGCGGCCGGGAACGCCGAATAAGCCCGGCCCGCTCCTTGGCAAGACGGCCGAAAGAAAGTTCCACCCTTCCCAGCCGGGACGTCATTCTCGCTTTCATCCGCGAAAGCCCGAAGCCGGTCGACGCCCGCGAAATCGCGCGTCATTTCCGCATCAAGGGCTCGGAACTCCGCGTTGCCTTCAAGGAACTTCTGCGGTCGCTTGAGGCCGAGAAGCTCGTCGAAAAACATCGCGGCCAGCGTCTCACCGCAAGGGGAGGACTGCCCGCGGTCGGCGTCATCGAGGTGACGAAGATCGACGAGGACGGCGAATTGCTGGCCCGGCCTGTGGTTTGGCACGGCCACGATGAGCCGCCGATGATCTATGTCGCCCCCGAACGCCACGGCATCCCGGCAATCGAAGTCGGCACCAGAATATTGGCGCGGCTCACCCGGGCAGCCGACGGTACTTACGAAGCAAAGCCCGTTCGCGTCATCGCCGGGCGGCCGCAGGAAATCATCGGCATCTTCACACCTACGCAAGGCGGCGGCTGGCTGCGCTCGACGGATCGGCGGCACAAGAGCGATTTCTTCGTGCCCGCACAAAGCGCCGGAAATGCGCGCGAGGGCGAATTGGTTCGCGCCGAAGTCGCCGAGCCCCATCGCGGGCAAAGTCGCGCCAAGATCGTCGAAAAGCTGGGCCACGCCGAAGATCCCGACGCCATCAGCCTGATCGCCATTCACAGCCACGATATTCCGGTTGCGTTCCCGCAAGCGGTGCTCGATGAGGCCGCGGCGGCGCGCCCGGCTGCGCTCGGCGACCGCAGCGATTTGCGCAAGATTCCCTTGGTCACCATCGACGGGCCCGACGCCCGTGATTTCGACGACGCGGTGTTCGCCGAACCGGATTCCGACCCGAAAAATCCCGGCGGCTGGCGGCTGATCGTTGCCATCGCGGATGTCGCCCATTACGTCCGCCCCGGCTCGCCGCTCGATAAGTCCGCCTATGATCGCGGCAACTCCGTCTATTTTCCGGATCGCGTCGTCCCCATGCTGCCGGAAGCGCTGTCGAACGGCTGGTGCTCGCTGAAGCCCGATGAAGAACGCGCCTGCATGGCGGTTCGTATCGTCATCGATCGCCATGGCGAAAAACTTTCGCATCGCTTCGAACGAAGTTTGATGCGATCGGCGGCTCGGCTCACTTACGAACAAGTGGAGGCCGCACGCAACGGTGCGACCGATGAAATTCCGGAACAGCTCTCGGTGGCGGTGATTGCCCCGCTTTACGGCGCCTTCACGGCGCTGTTGGCGGCGCGTCATCGCCGCGGCACGCTCGATCTCGACCTTCCCGAACCGAAAGTTGAATTCGCGGGCCCCGGGCGAATCGCGCGCATCCGTCCCGCACCGCACTATGACAGTCACAAATTGATCGAGGAATTCATGATTGCTGCCAATGTCGCGGCGGCGGAAACCTTGGAAGAATTGGGGCAACCGGCGATGTATCGCATCCATGATCGTCCCGATCCGGAAAAAGTCGAAGCCTTGCGCGAATTTCTCGAAGGCCTGGGCTACCGGCTTGCCAAGGGCCACGTCATTCAACCGAAGAGTTTCACCGGAATTCTCGACCAGGCAAAAGATCGCGGCGATGCGTCGCTGGTCAGCGAACTGGTATTGCGCAGCCAAGCCCAGGCGCAATATTCGCCGGACAATATCGGCCATTTCGGATTGGCGTTGCGGCGCTACTGCCATTTCACCTCGCCGATCCGGCGCTACGCGGATCTTCTGGTTCACCGCGCACTGGTCGCCGGATTGCGATTCGGCATTGACGGGTTGCGCGCCGACCAAGGCGAACACTTCGTCGAGCTGGGCGCGCATATTTCGGCGACCGAACGTAGAGCCGTGGCCGCCGAGCGTGACGCGCTGGAGCGCTACACCGTGGCCTATATGGAAGACAAAGTCGGGGCGATCTTCCCGGGCCGCATCAACGGCGTCACCCGATTCGGGCTCTTCGTGCGGCTCGATGAAACCGGCGCCGATGGTTTGGTGCCGATGCGCAGCTTGCGCGACGATTTCTACGTTCATGACGAACATGGCCATTGTTTGATCGGCCAGCGGCGGAAACGCCGCTTCACTCTTGGCGACGCGGTCGCCGCAAGGCTGGTCGAAGCCGATGCCGTGACCGGAGGGCTTTTGCTCGAACTTGCCGAATTCTCCGACGATGAATCGGGACCGGCCCGGCCGCGCCCCCCGAGACCGCCGGGCCAGCAGCATCACCGCCGCCAGGAAGGCCGCGGCAAAGACCGGCGGCATAAAGGTCGTCGAAAGGGCCGTTAACCTAACTTCGGGAACCCCGCCGGCGACCCTTGAACCGCAAAAAAGCGAGGATTTCCGTCATTTTTCGGGTGGGTGCAAACAATTGGCTTGGTTTTTTCCCGCCCTGTTCGGTACAAATTTACGGCTGGGCAAGCACTATGACCCGCGCGTTCGCTTAAATGGCCGGGGACGACGATCAATAAGTCCATTGGCCAAGGGATCGGGAAAGCCGCATTGGGGGATAACCATCGAATTCGGTATGCGCCGTTGACGGCGCCGGCGAAATTGCAGAAGCGACTGCCCGCGCTCGCGGCCGGAGCAGCAGCCGCGGCGTTGCTCGCGGCTTGCGTCGCGGCCCAGCCAACGGGAGACGGCGCCTTTTCGGCCGAACGAACCACCCAGGAATTCGCTGCGGGGTACGAAGCGATATCGGGGCGCTATGTCGACAAGACCGCGATCTCCACCGTTGCGCTAGCCGGGCTGGATGGACTTTCCGTTCTCGATCCGGAAATCGCGATCGACCGCGACGGCGACAAGGTGGAGATGCGCCGCGCCGGTGTTTTGCTCTCGTCCTTTGCAGTACCCGGCGACGACGACGCCGATGGATGGGCCGATCTAACGGTCAAGGCGCTGATGCTGGGTCGCGCCGCGTCGCCCCAGGTGATGAATGCGTCGTCGGAATCGATTTACGACGCCGTTTTCGACAAATCGCTGACCAAGCTCGACGAATTCTCGCGCTACGCCGGAAGAGATCTCGCCCGCAATCACCGCGCCATGCGCGATGGGTTCGGCGGGATCGGTTTCGAATTCACGGTCACGCCGAATCGGACCATGAAGATCACCTCCGTCGTCGGCGACACGCCGGCCGAGCATGGCGGGCTTCAGGTCGGCGACGTCGTAACCCAGATCGACGGGCGCCCGATTACGGATCTCAATCGCGACGATATCACCAATTTACTGCGCGGCCGGGTCGGCACGCACATCACCCTGACGATTTACCGGATGGAAAACGACGGTCCGCTGAGGCTGACCTTCGAACGCGCGCTGATCGTTCCGCCCACGGTTACCGCCGAATTGCAAGGCGACATCGCCTATCTGACGGTATCGAGCTTCAACCAGCGCACCGCGATCAGCCTGTCCTCTGCCTTCGATCAATTGAAATCACATGGCGCTGCGAAAGGCGTCGTCCTCGACCTGCGCGGCAATCCGGGCGGTCTTCTCGATCAGGCCATCGCGGTTGCCGATCTTTTTCTGGATAGCGGCGAGATCATCGAAACTCACGGCCGGCATCCCGACAGCAATCAGCGTTTCGACGCATCGGGCAACGACATCGCCCAGGGATTGCCGATGGCCGTGCTCATCAACGGCGACTCCGCATCATCGGCCGAAATCGTCGCCGCCGCCCTGCAGGACCAGCGGCGCGCCGTTCTGGTCGGTTCCACGTCCTTCGGCAAGGGCACGGTGCAGAACGTCATCCGACTTCCCAATGACGGCGAATTGACGCTCACCTGGTCGCGAATCGAGGCGCCGTCGGGTTATGCCTTCCACAAACTCGGCATCATGCCCACCTTATGCACCTCGAAATCCGCCGAATCCGCCCACGACCTTGAGGCCGATTTGCGAAGCGGCCGGATCGATTCGGCCCATATATTGGCGGCTTGGCGTTCCAACCATGACAACACCCGGGCGACGGATGAGCTTCGCTCCAACTGCCCGGCGCGGCATGACATGGCCGGCGAAGATTTGCAGGTCGCTAAAGACGTGCTCGAGGATTCGGAACTCTATGCTCGCGCCATGAAGCTCTCCGAACCGGCGGTGGCGCAAGCTGCGGGACCGTCAGTGGCCACCCGATAACCAACTGATTTATCTACTATTTTCAAACCGCTTTCTGGGCCGGGTTGACAGTCGCGGCGCGGCCGCTATTGTGGCCCGCCTAATTTAAGAACCAGGGACATTCCATGGCTAAGCCCAGCAACATTCAGATCAAAATGGTGAGCTCCGCCGGGACGGGCTACTTCTACACGACGAAGAAAAACCCGCGGCAACTGACCGAAAAGCTTGAGATGAAGAAATACGATCCGGTCGTGCGCAAGCACGTCGTCTTCAAAGAAGGCAAGATTAAGTAGGATCGGTATTGGGCGCCCGATGACGGCGCCCGCCTTCCCGCACGCGCTCAGTAGAAGGCCGAACGCGGCGGCGCCGCCTCCGGCAACGAAAAATCCGTGATAACCCGATTGCGGCCCTGGCGCTTCGCCTGATACAGCGCCTCGTCGGCGCGCTTCAGAAGTTCGTTCGCCGATTCGCCCGGTGCATTGGCGATCGCCGCCCCCACGCTGACCGTGACATTGATCGCCTTTCCCACGCTGATCAGCGGGAACGGAACTTCACCGGTCGATCCGCGCAAGCGTTCGGCAACGCCGATCACGATTTCCGGAGTCGCGTCGGCAATCACGACGAGGAATTCTTCGCCGCCGAGACGCGCCACCATGTCGAAGCTGCGCACGCTGTTCATCAGCCGGTCGGCCACCAGCCGCAATACTTCGTCGCCGGCGCCGTGGCCGTATTCGTCGTTGATCAGCTTGAAGTTGTCGATGTCGACCATCAATACGCCGACCGGCTTGCCGCCTTCGGCCAGGCGGCGAAGCATCGTGCCGAGATGCACGTTGGCGTAACGATGATTGTATAGGCTGGTCAGGCTGTCGGTCAGCGCGAGCGACAGGCTGCGTTCATAATTCGACCGCAGCCGCTCTTGATAGCGTTTCCACCGGATCTGGGTGCGGCAGCGGGCGATGAACTCGTTCGAATCGATCGGCTTGACGACATAATCGTTGATGCCGATCTCCAGGGCCTTGAGCAGAAGCTTGTTTTCGTCTTCCTCGACCAGCAGCAGAATCGGGATATAGCGGGCTTCGGGCCGCGCCCTTAATTGCGACGAAAGACGGAGCGCATCGCCGCCACCTTCTCCGGGCAGCGCGCCCACGACGAACATATCGAAATCGCCGTCCCTGGCCAGTTCGACCGCCTGTTCCGTGCTTTCCGCGATGATGATTTCCGCGCCGTCTTCCTTGACGATGCCCTCGAGCTTGCGGCAGAGCGCCTCGCTCTTTTCGACGACGAGAATCCGGCCGTGCAGCGCGTCTTCGTCGAGCGGGGGACCGGAGCGGGGCAAGACCCCGAATTGATCGCAGGTTTCTTCGCGCCGGCGCCATTCGTCGCGTATGAGCTTGAGGCGCGCCAGCGATTTGATCCGCGCGAAGAGAGCGACATCGTTAACCGGCTTGGTCAGGAAATCGTCGGCTCCGGCCTCGAGCCCGCGCACCCGGTCCGCGGTTTCGCTGAGCGCCGTGACCATGATGATCGGAATATGCATGGTCGCGGGGTCGGTTTTAAGGCGCCGGCAGGCCTCGAAGCCGTCCATGCCCGGCATCATGACGTCGAGGAGGATGACATCGGGCGCCTTGGTCTGCGCAGCGGCAATCGCCGACGGACCGTCGAACGCCGTTACCACGTCGAAATATTCGGCGTTCAGCTTCGCTTCGAGAAGCTTGACGTTGGGCGGAAGGTCGTCAACCACCAGGACGCGGGCGGACATCGGACGGTCAACCTATGAATTTTTCGACGGTCTCCAGGAAATTGGCGACCGAAATCGGCTTCGCAAGATAGGCTTCACACCCGCCTTCGCGGATTTTTTCTTCGTCGCCCTTCATGGCGAATGCCGTCACCGCAATGACCGGGATCTTTTTCAAGGTTTCGTCTTCCTTGATCCATTTCGTGACTTCGAGCCCTGAAATTTCCGGCAACTGAATATCCATGAGAATGAGATCGGGATGGAATTCGCGGGCAAGCTTGAGCGCCTCGCGACCGTCCTTCGTCTCCAGGGTCTTATAGCCGTGTGCTTCCAGAAGGTCGTGGAAGAGCTTCATGTTCAGCTCGTTGTCCTCGACAATCAAAACCGTTTTGGCCATTGCCCCCTCGCCGGCCCATACGTGGCGCCGGATTACGCGCGTTACCCTTGCAAACGACCGCTGCGGTTCAAAGTCCCGCAGGACCTTTATTGGCCGCGGATTTCTCCGCGCGATGGACCCCTGTCGCCCCGGGTCATTTGACGCCCATTACGGTTAACGAATGGTAACTCGGGACGTCCTTTTGGTCTTCCCTGCCGAAAGAAACCCCTTATTTCCCCATAGGATAGCACGAAGCCCAAGCCCGTCCAGGGCCCCGTTCCCACGCTTTCCTGCTTCAGCACTTCGGTTTTGCCAGAATCTCGATCCGTTCGAGATCGGCGGCAATGACCGAATCGCCATAGTCGAGCACGAAGCTCCGGGCGATACCATTATCCATAAGGTCGGCGGACATCTCGTAGAACGGCGCCACTTCGTCCTTGTTCATGTAAAAAAACGCCAGCCGCATCGGCCGGTACGGTTTATCGACCGATTTAGGCAGAATTTTTTCGTCGTCTTTGGCCGGTTTGACCGGGCCGATGACCGCATTGACCTCGAACGGCCCCTCGTCGCTGGTCCCGTCGAATACCGTTCGGGCCACAATTTTGTCACCGGCCACCCCACGATCGATGAGCTCCATCATATGGCGGGCCGGGAAGATGGTTCCCGCCGGGAGCGGCATGGCGAAGGCATGCTTTCCCGTAAAATTGGCCTCGCCGGGCTGTCCGATCGCTTGAAGCGTCGCTTTTCCGGCGAGATCCTTGTCGGGCGCGCCATCCCGAAGATTTTCGACCTCGAAGCGGTAGCTCAACCCGTCCCGCGATTCCCAACTCGCGAATCGCGAATCGATGTCGATTACCGGTTTGGCGGCATCGTAGAACCGCAGTTCGAGACGCTGGGAGGAACTCCATCCCTCGCAGGAATCGATCCAGTCGATGTACATGGCGCCTTTGACGTCGGTCAGCGTGCTGCCGGCCGCGGTGTTTTTCAAGTGCAAGGCGTAATAGGCTTTGTGCGGCACGATTTCGGCAGCCGAAACTCCGGCGGCCGCAACCACCGCACCGATCAGAATAGCGGCTGTAGGAAAGAATCGTCCACGCGCCTGCCGACGCACGAGGCTCATGCTCCGCCGGCGCCGCGGGCCGGTTCTTCCGGCTTCGCCTGCGGCGGCAAATGGACTCGAATGTGCAGTTCGCGCAACCGCTCGGGCGGCACCGGAGCCGGCGCTTGCATGAGAAGATCTTCGGCCTTCTGATTCATCGGGAACGCGATAACTTCGCGGATATTCGGTTCGTCCGCCAACAACATGACGATGCGATCGATGCCGGGCGCCGACCCGCCATGCGGGGGTGCTCCGAAACGAAGCGCATTCAGCAACCCGCCGAATTGGTCTTCGACCTGCTGATGGCTATAGCCGGCGATTTCGAAGGCCTTGTACATGACCGCGGGCAAATGATTGCGGATAGCACCGCTCGAAAGCTCGACGCCGTTGCAAACGATATCATACTGGAACGCCTTGATCTCGAGCGGATCCTTGGTCTCCAGCGCTTCGAGCCCGCCTTGGGGCATCGAGAACGGATTGTGGCTGAACTCGATCTTGCCGGTTTGCTCGTTGAGCTCATACATCGGAAAGTCGACGATCCAGCAAAACCGGAACGCGTTCCGCTCGGTCAGATCCAGCTCCGCGCAAATCCTGGTCCGCACGAGCCCCGCCATTTTCGCGGCGGCTTTGGGTTTGTCGCAGACAAAAAATACCGCATCGCCATCGCCGACGCCGGCGGTCTTTTGAATCGCGGCGACGCGATCGGCCTGAAGATTTTTGGCGATCGGACCTTTGGCCTCGTTCTCGGCAAAAGCGATATAGCCGAGTCCCGGGGCGCCCTGCTCGCGCGCCCATTCGTTCAATTTATCGAAGAAACTGCGTGGGCGCGACGAAGCCTTCGGTGCCGGAATGGCGCGAACGACACTGCCGCCTGCTATGGCTTTCGCAAAAATTCCAAATCCAGAATCGCGGAAGGCGTCGGTGACATCCGAAATGATCAGCGGATTCCGGAGATCGGGCTTATCCGATCCGTATTTCAGCATCGCCTCTTCGAACTTGATGTGCGGAAACGGCGGCTTGGTGACGCTCCTCCCCTCGGCGAATTCCTCGAACACGCCGGCCAAAACCGGCGCCACGGCATCGAACACGTCGTCCTGAGTCACGAACGACATCTCGAGATCGAGTTGGTAGAATTCGCCCGGGCTGCGATCCGCGCGGCTATCCTCGTCCCTGAAACAGGGCGCGATCTGGAAATAGCGGTCGAAGCCGGCGATCATCAGGAGCTGTTTGAATTGCTGCGGCGCCTGAGGCAGCGCATAGAATTTTCCCGGATGAAGCCGGGCGGGAACCAGAAAATCGCGAGCACCCTCGGGCGAGCTTGCGGTCAAGATCGGCGTGTGGAATTCGGTGAAGCCCTGTTCGATCATCCGCCGCCGGATGCTGGCGATGATTTTCGAGCGCAGCATGATGTTGCGGTGAATCTTTTCGCGGCGAAGATCGAGAAAACGGTAGCGCAGCCGGATGTCTTCACCCGAATCGGCGTCGGAATTGACCTGCAGCGGCAGCATCTCGGCCTGGGAACCGAGCTCGAAATCTTCGACGCGGAGCTCAATTTCTCCGGTCGGCAGATGGGGATTGACGGTTTCCGGCGAGCGGGCGACGACATGGCCGGTGATGGTGACGACGCTCTCATTCCGGGTCGGCTCGACCTTGGGAAAAATCGGGCTCGAAACGTCGATCACGCACTGGGTCAGCCCATAGTGATCGCGTAAATCGATGAAAAGGAGATTGCCGTGATCCCGCTTGCGGTGGACCCAGCCCGAGAGCCTGACCTGTTTACCGGTATGGGCCGGGCGCAATTCGCCGCAGGTATGGGTTCGGTATGGGTGCATCGATGGGGCGGCCCTTTGAATCTGGCGCGAAAAAGCGCATGGAAAAGCCCCGGTTGTCAAGGTGCCGGGGACGGCGGCTAGCCTAGGGCGCAAGCCGAATTTGAGCCGATGCGCGCTTTGCCGGGGTGATAAATCCGTGTATACGGGCGGCGATGACTTTGCTGACTGAAAACAGTGCGGTTGCGGCGTTCTGCCGGAGTCTCGGCACTGCCGCTTATATAACCGTCGACACGGAATTCATCCGCGAACGCAGCTTCTGGCCGAATCTCTGCCTGCTGCAGATCGGCGGGCCGGAGGGTGCCGCGGCGATCGACGCTTTGGCGCCCGGCGTCGATCTCGATCCGGTTTTCAAGCTGATGGCGAATCGCGACATCCTCAAGGTCTTTCATGCCGCGCGGCAAGACGTCGAGATCTTCCATCACATGGCGGGCGAAATTCCCGCACCCATTTTCGACACCCAGGTTGCGGCCATGGTCTGCGGCTTCGGCGAATCGGTGTCCTATGAGACGCTCGTCGCCCAAATCGCCAAAGCGCAGATCGACAAATCCTCCCGCTTCACCGATTGGGCGCACCGGCCCTTGAGCCCTCGGCAGATCGAATACGCCTTGGCCGACGTGGTCCATCTGCGTGCGGTTTACGACGATTTGGCGCGCCGCCTGGAAAAGAACGGGCGAACCGAATGGCTGGTCGAGGAAATGGCGGTGCTGACCGATCCCGAAACCTATCGCATGGACCCCGACCAAGCGTGGCGCCGCCTCAAGACCCGCAGCCACAGCCGGCGGCATCTTGCGGTCTTGCGGGAAGTCGCGGCGTGGCGAGAGCGGGAAGCGCAGAGCCGCGACGTGCCCAGGAATCGCATCATCCGCGACGAGGCGCTCCTCGAAATCGCCTCCCATTCCCCACGCAGCAAGGCCGATCTGGCACGGTCGCGCGCCATTTCGAAGGGCACCGCCGAAGGCTCCATGGGCGAAGCGATTCTTCAAGCCGTCGCCAAGGGGCTTGAGGTTCCCGATTCCGACCTTCCGGAATTGCCGCCGCGCAACGACATGCCGTCAGGATTGAAGCCCCTGATCGAACTGCTCAAGGTTCTGCTCAAGATGAAATGCGAGGAGCATGGGGTGGCGCAAAAACTGGTGGCGAACAGCCAGGATCTCGAGCAGATCGCCGCCGACGAATCGGTGCCCGTTCCCGCCCTTCAGGGCTGGCGGCGCGACGTGTTCGGCGAGGACGCGCTGGCCTTGAAGCACGGCAAGCTGGCGCTGGCCGTCAAGGGCAAGTCGGTGCGGCTCGTCCCGCCCGCCGAATAGGCGAAACGCGCCCTTTCGAGTTGCGCAGAATCAGTCTTTACGAAGAATCACTCTTTACGAAGAGTCTCCGGCCGCCGGCCGAGAATCTCGGCAACCGGCGTCAGCGCCTTGCCGACCGCTTCACCGTCGAGGGATTCGGCGCCGGCATTGAGCTGCAGCGCCAGCGTCTTGCGAGTCAATTCGAGCTTGGTGCGGGCCAGCAGATCCTCGACTCCGCCCGCAACCGTATGGGCCAATCGCAAGGCGCGCCCCAGCAAAACCGCCCGTTCGCGTTCCTTGGCGCCGACGAGGCCGCGTACGCGCCTCGTCAACGGAGACTGGATATCACCCTTGTGACGGGCAAAAAGCGCCAGCCCTAAGAACACCCGGTCCTTGTGGCCGATGCCGAAGGCGGGCACGAACAGCGCGCGCTCGAAGGCCTGGGCGGCGCGAAAATCCGGGTGATCGCGCTTGGCGATGTCGCAAAGCAGGCAGGCCGCGAACCGCAGCCGCTTTTGTTCGGCGGTTTCGTCTGGAAACAAGGGCGCCGTCCAACTCAGCAGCGTTTCGCCGGAAAGCCCCGAGCCTTCGGTGCGCCGGGCAAGATCGCGGCAAGCGGCAATCAGGGGGTCTTCCGCCCGCAACGCTTCGGGCAGCAATTCGTAGAGGCAGCCCTCTCGAAGTCCAAATGCCGAAAACACGATGCGCGAAGGCTCCATCACCGCGATCACCCGCTTCAAGAGGATCGCCGCATAGGGAAGGCCGCGCATCCGCGCCTTGGCAACGCCGGGCACCTTGGTTTCCGGGTCGATGCGAGTCGCCAGCGAAATCGTTTCGCGCGCCTCGTCGACGTCCATTTCGAAATTGTGGATGACCGGAAGGGGATAGCCGGTGCGGGCCATATGGAACTTGGCGAGCGCCCGCCACGCACCGCCGACCGCAAAGAACGCCTCGCCCTTACGGCCGGAAATCCAGGCCGGCGCCTCGAACCGGTTCTTTGCGATCTTCGCCGCCGCGTCGACATTACCCCCGCTCTCTTCGGCAAGCTGCAGCGGGCCCAGGGCCAGGGTTGCCGAGCGTCCGGGCTTGCCGCGATCCAGGGCAATCATTTCAAGGCTGCTGCCGCCGAGATCGCCGGCCATCCCATGGGCGCCCGGATTTCCGGCAATCACGCCGAAGGCCGAGAGCCGCGCTTCCTCGTCGCCGGAAAGAATCTGCATTCTGATGCCGCAGCGCTTGGCGACTTCCTCGGCGAATTCCCGTCCATCGCTCGCTTCGCGAACGGCGGCGGTTGCAACGACATTGATCTGGGTGACGCCCATGCCGCCGCACAAGGCGAGAAATCGCGGCAGATTGGCGAAGGCACAGGCGACGCCGCCACGGTCCAGCCTTCCGGTGCCGAAGAGGCTACGGCCCAAGCCGCAGGACACTTTTTCGTTGTGGAGAACGGCGGGAGCGCGCGACAGGCGTTCGTAAACGACGAGCCGGATCGAATTCGAACCGACGTCGATGACCGCAACCGGCCCTTCCGCAACCGCCGCTTGAACCCGCCGCTCGGGAACCCGGCGCAGCATCGAGCCGATTAGCGCTTCAACAAAGTGAGAACGGGGATGGGCGAATCCTGCTTCAGAGCGCTGCCGCGGCCGGAGAGACTCGGATTGGTCATGAAATAAGTGTGCGCGCTGAAACTGGTTTCGTCATGGGGCACGCGGGAATATACCCCGTCGGCGCCAAGAGTCCAGCTTTGGGCTTCGTCGTTAAGATTCGCAATCATGACTTGTTCGAGGACCTGCTGATGCACGGTCGGATTCTCGACCGGCACCAGCGCCTCCACCCGCCGGTCCAGATTCCGCGGCATCCAATCGGCGGACGTAATGAACACTTTCGCCATGGGCGACGGCAAGCCATGACCCGCGCCCACGCAAACGATGCGGGAATGTTCGAGGAACCGGCCGACGATACTTTTCACCCGGATATTTTCCGACAAACCGGGAACGCCCGGCCGGAGGCAGCAAATGCCGCGGACCACGAGATCGATGCTGACACCCGCCTCGGACGCGCGATACAGCGCATCGATCACCTCGGCATCGACGACGGAATTGAGTTTGGCCCAAATGCGCGCCGGACGCCCGGCTTTGGCGTGATCGATCTCATCGGCAATCAGCGACAGCAGCGTCTCGCGCAAATTGATCGGCGACACCGCGATCTTGGTGAGTTCTCTCGGGGCCGCATAGCCGGTCATGTAATTGAACAGGATGGCGGCGTCGCGGCAAAGCACCGGATCGCACGTAAAAAACGACAGGTCGGTATAAACCCTGGCCGTCACCGGATGATAATTGCCGGTGCCGAAATGGGCGTAGGTACGGAGATCGGGTCCTTCGCGGCGCACCACCAGAGAAACCTTGGCGTGGGTCTTAAGCTCGATGAAGCCGTAGACCACTTGCGCCCCCGCGCGCTCCAGATCCCTCGCCCATTTAATATTGGCTTCCTCGTCAAATCTGGCTTTCAGTTCGACGAGGGCGGTCACCGCCTTGCCGGCCTCGGCCGCTTCGATCAGCGCCCGGACGATCGGCGAATTCTCGCTGGTGCGGTAGAGGGTCTGCTTGATGGCCGCCACATTGGGATCGCCCGCCGCCTGGCGCAGGAACTGCACCACCACGTCGAAGCTCTCATAGGGGTGATGGACGACCAGATCCTTGTGCCGGATGGCGGCAAAGCAATCGCCGCCAAAATCCCGGATGCGTTC
>JBGOXX010000029.1:0-18862 GCA_041479345.1 Alphaproteobacteria bacterium | reverse complement strand
GCGTTCCGCACATGGATCGGATCGTTCACCACCAGCGTATGGGGGTGAACCTGTTCCAAGAGATGGGTCGCCGTCACATAGGCCATGTCGAAGGGCGGGTCCTGGCGCATCAGCACGATGTCGAGGGTGGCGAGATCAAGCATCTGCGCCTCGCCCAATTTGGCGTGATTGCCTTTTTCGCGCTTGAACTGGAGCTCCCTTGCCCGGGCGATCACGCGCCCTTGGCGGAAACTCAGATCCCGCGGCAGATAGTGAAACAGCGCGTGGCCGCGCCGTTGCGCTTCGAGGCCCAGAACGAAAGAGCTGTCGGTATCGATATTGATCGATTCGACAGGATCCATCTGAATGGCGACGGCCAAGCTCATGCCCAGCTCACAATCAATTCCGGCACAATCAATCCCGGGCGTTGTCGGATTGCATGTTTAGTGAAGACTGCCGCGCAGCTTCTGCAGCAGGGCGGCGGCTTGATGGCGGGCGGTATCGCTGCCGCTCGAATCGAGGAATCGTTCCAGGGCCGAGATCGCCGAACCGACTTCGCCGAGCTCGGCATAAAGCACGCCGGCTTCCCGCCACAGCGCGATCTCCAGGGGCGCCAGGCGGAGCATCGATTCGGTGACGCTGGCTGCGCGCCGCACTTCGCCCATGCGGAACAGGCGCATCCGCAAGTTATTTTGCAGCCGCAGCAGAATGTCGCGATTGGTCACCGGCTCGTAATGTTCGGGCAAAAGTTCCGCATCCATGCCTTCCGCCACTTTGAGCAAGCGGCGAAGTTCATCGATGCCAAGAATCCGCCCGCCATTGAACGGATCGAGGATGAGCCGCTCGCCGTCACGCCCGTCAAGCCGCACCAAAAAATGGCCGGGGAAATTGAGCCCGGCGATCGGCCAGCCCTGGCCGCGCGCCACATAGATATAGAGAACGCCGAGCGAAACCGGCAGCCCTTTGCGCCGGTCGATGACTCGGGGCAGCGCCGCATTGGCGATATCGTCGTAATTGTCGCTGTCGCCCTTGTACCCCCAGCGCGCCGCGATGACCGAAGACAGGGCCGCCGTCCGGGATGCCGCTGACGGATCGGCCATCACCCCGGCAACGTCGCGCACCAGGGCCGCCAAATGCCGCCGATAGGGATCGAGTTTCAGATCGGGAACGTCGAGAGAGGCAAGGGTCAGCGCCGATTCGGCCAAATTGATCGCGGCGTCGGGCTGCTTCCCGATTTCATCCAAGGCGGCTTCGATCGCCCGGCGCGCGTCGGCTTCGGCTTGCGACATGTCGCGTTTCATTGCAAATCCTTTAGCGGTTCCGATTGCACCGGCGCCGGCATCGCCGCTCTCGCCGGTGTCGCATTCGCTGGCGTCGCGCTCGTGGGTGTCCCGTTGGTTGGTGTCTCAATTGTCGCCGCGCCGGTTTGCGCGTTGGTGCCCGTGCCCGGCTTGTCGTCTTCCGCGGTGTTTTGCGGTTCGCCGAAGCGGCGCGGATCGTCCTTCAGCAGCACGTGATTGACGACGTCGCGCACGTAATTCACATTTTTTGCGTATTGCATGACGCGGTCGATCTCGTCCTGATTTTGCGCGAGCCCGAGAATATGCACGACGCCGTCCACCGTGACGACATTGTAATTGATCGCGCGGATCTGGCCGTCAAAAGTCAGGGAACTGCGGAGCTGGGTCGAAATCCAGATATCCCGCGCGTAAGAGATCGCATCGCCCTCTTGCGTGACCTTGATGTCGTCCAAGACTTCGCGCACCCCGCCCACGTCCCAGGTAAGGCGCACGGCGGCCAATTCGTCTTCGGGCTTGGCGACCTTGCCGGTGAGCATCACCCGTCCTTCCGAAACCGAGGTGCTGATATCGCGGAAGATATGCCAATCATATTCGAGCCAGTGATCGTTGATCCGCGCCGCAATCACATTGTCGCTGACGGCTTCGCCTGGTCCCCGTTCTTGCGCGACCGCGGTGGCGGCGGTGGCGCCGCCGGTCAGCAGCATCTCCGGTCCGGTGCATCCTGAAATCGTCATCGCGAAAGGCAAGGTGGCGAGAAGCGTGAGAAGCGGAGCGAGCAATGCGCAAGCGAACGATACTGGCGCGGGAACGTCCGTATCCGGTCGGCGGCAAGGCAGGGATCGCACCATCAGCCTCCAGACCGTCATTGTGCCTTAAGGGGCCTCGTCCCGCCAAGCATCGATCACATGGGAGAGGCCGCGTCTCGAGATCAGCATGGCATCGAAGCGAATCGAAAAACCGGCAAGGTCGGGCATGCGGCCCATCAGATAGCGCGCCGCTCTGAGCAATCGCCTTTGCTTGGCGGCGGTCACCGCTTCCCCCGCCACCAGCGCCTCGCTCCGGGATTTGACCTCGATGACGGCCAGGATCTGGCCGCGCCGCGCCAGAATGTCGATCTCGCCTTCCGGGGTCCGCAAATTGCGGCCCAAAATCCGGTAGCCCTTGAGCCTCAGCCAAAGGGCGCAGAGCATCTCGCTCAACCGTCCCCACCGCTCCGCCCGGCGTTTGGCCTTGGACGGCTGGCGCGCCGGAGTGCGGGACCCACGAGTCTTGGCGGGGGTCATTTGTGACGGCCGCGTGAAACGGCGAGCGCCCGGGCATAGATTTCGCGTTTCGGCATCCCGGTTTCGCTTGCAACCACGGCTGCGGCATCGCGAAGGCTCAAATTCTCAAGTGCCGCCAAGAGTCTGGCGTCCAGATCTTCCTCACTCGTGGTGGTTTCCTGGGGCCCGCCGACGACAATCACGATTTCGCCCTTGGGCGGTCCGGCACCGCGATAATGGGCAGCGAGCTCGGACAGCGTGCCGCGGCGAACCTCCTCGTAGAGCTTGGTAAGCTCCCGGGCGATGGCGGCCGGGCGATTGCCGAGGGTTTCGGCCATGTCGGCCAGGCTCTCGCCAAGCCGGTTCGGCGATTCGAAGAACACCAAGCTTGCGGAAACTGAGGCCAGCTTGCTAAGCGCTTTCTGCCGCGCGGCTTGGCGGGCGGGAAGAAAGCCGGCGAACAGGAAACGGTCGGTCGGAAGTCCGGAAAGCTGAAGTGCGGTCACGGCGGCGGACGCCCCGGGGATGGCCGTCACCGGATAGCCGGCGTCGACGCATGCCCGCACCAGCTTGAACCCGGGATCGGAAATGAGCGGCGAACCGGCATCCGAAACCAGGGCCACCGCCTGGCCTTGCGCCAGTCTCGCCAAAATCACCGGTCTTGCCCGGTCCGCATTGTGATCGTGATAGGGGGTGAGCTTGGCCGAGATGCCGTGGCGGGCGAGCAGCTTTCCGGTAAACCGGGTGTCCTCGCAGGCAATCACATCGGCGCGCCGTAAAACGTCAAGGGCGCGCAAAGTGATGTCGGCGGCATGGCCGATCGGGGTTGCAACCAGATAAAGCCCGGCGGGCAGTTTACTTCGAGGCGCCTCGTCATTAGGTTTGGCGTCACTGGATTTTGACGCATTCCGCGGATTTCCCGCGTCTCCGCCCGAGGTTCCCCGTGCGCCGCTTGCTTGCCGCGACATTACTGCTGTGCCTCGCTGCGCCGATTTTGGGCTGTGCCGAGAAAGTAGCGCCGCCGCCGGCCAAGCCGCAAGCAGAGGGCCATGTTCTGCTCCCGACCCCGGAGCAATCGAAGCCGGCGGAATCCGAACTGCCGCGCAGTATTTCCCAGCGTCCGCCGGCGCCGCAGCCGCGCGCGACCTTCCCCACCCCCGCCCCGGTCGAACAAGCACCGCTGGAAGCCGCTCCGTTGCCGGGCACGCCGGCCATGGCGCCGCCGCCTGAACGTGTCGCCGTCGGATTGCTGCTGCCGCTTTCAGGCCCCCAGGCCGAAATCGGCAAATCCATGCTGGAAGCGGCGCAAATGGCGGTCTTCGATATGGGCGACGCCAATTTCGCGCTGCTGCCGCGGGATACCGGCGGCACGCCGGACGGTGCGGCGAAAGCGGCGGGCGAGCTCTTGGCTGACAATGTGAAGCTCATTCTCGGGCCGTTGCTGGCGGCGGAGGTTTCGGCGATAGCACCCCAGACGCGCGCCGCGCACGTGCCGGTCGTCGCATTCTCCACCGATCCTTCGGTTGCCGGCGACGGCGTATTCATCATGGGCTTGCTGCCGCGCGAACAAGTGATCCGCGTCGTCACCTATGCGGCGGGCCGCGGCCATTCACGGTTTACCGCAATCGTTCCCGACAATCCTTACGGCAACGCGGTATCGGACGCGCTCGTCGAGGGTGCGACGCGAGCCGGCGCCGCCGTCACTCAAGTTGAACGCTTTCCCCCCGGCGGCGATGCGACCGAGGCGGTGCGCCGCCTCGCCAATTTCACCGCGCGCCATGACGCGCTCGAAGCGCAGATCCAAGAGCTCGAATCCAAGCAGGATGAAGTCTCAAAGCAGGCTCTCGCCCGCCTTAAGGACATCGATACGGTGGGCGAGGTTTCATTCGATTCGGTGATGGTCGCCGAGGGCGGGGAGCATTTACGGGCGATTGCGCCGCTTCTGCCCTATTACGATATCGACACGCGAAAAGTTCAGCTCTTGGGCACGGCGCTGTGGGACGATCCGGCACTCGGCACCGAGCCCACGGTCGACGGCGGCTGGTTTGCAGCACCCGAACCGCAGCCGCGCGCCGATTTCGCGGCGCGTTTTGCGGCGCTGAACGGTCATCGGCCCGGCGGGCTGGCGAGCCTGGGTTATGATGCGGCGGCGCTGGCGGCGGTGCTGGCCCGCGGCGAACACGGCGCCGATTTCTCGATCGCTGCATTGACCGCCGAACGGGGATTTGCCGGCGTCGACGGAATCTTCCGCTTCTTGCCGACCGGACTTTCCGAGCGCGGCTTGGCGGTGATCGAAATGCAGCGCAACGAGTTCAAAGTACTGGACCCGGCGCCGACGTCCTTCACCAAGCTGACAAACTGACTCCGGTTATCATCCGTTTGGGGTGGTTCCCCGTTGGTTGGCTTTAGAGCGGCTGGAAAAGATGTTTGTCCCAGATACGATACGACGATGCGTCATTTTCATTGGCCTACAATCGGTCAGGACAGGCACTTTTACGCCGAAAGCAACCGCATTCTTTGTTCAAGGAGGCGAGGGAGATTTTGCTGCCAGCTACATTGTGACTGCTGAGCATGTGGTCACCCATCTTCATGCCAGAGCCGAGGAAATAAATCGCAGCAATGAAGATTCGGTAGAATTAGCGATCAGAGTGAATCGTCACGACGGTAAATCAGATTCAATATCATTACGCTCAGCACGATGGTTGAGCCATCCAGATGCAAAGAATCCGACAGATGTAGCGATTACACCGTTCTCAATAAATTATGGGGTGATGGCACAATTCGCTTTGCCGCTTTTCCCTGCGCTCCTTGATACCAGCACGAAAGAGCATCTAAGAAAGAAGGGTGCGGGATTAGGTCAAGAAATTGCGATTATTGGACTGTTTCGCCATCATGTCGGAGATAAAACCAATATTCCTATAGTAAGGGTCGGCAACATCTCGGCGATGCCTGATGAACCTGTTTGGACAAGATACTGCGGTTATACAGAGGCTTTCTTGGTGGAGGCGCGCTCCATCTCTGGATTAAGCGGATCGCCCGTCTTCATAAACCTGACAGACGCTCAACCGAATTTGAGGCATGAAGCTAATATGTTCGCACAGTTAGATAACATTGTTGACTTTAGCCGATATCAATTTCTTGGATTGATGCATGGCCATTGGGACTTGCCGAACCTTACTGATGATTCAGCAGTCGAAGATGACGACGATCAGAAAGATAAGCGAGAGGGCATAAACACCGGCATCGGTGTAGTCATCCCCGTTCAGAAGGTGTTGGAAACGCTCTATCAGCAGGAACTTGTTGAGGAAAGAATGGCGCTCCAAAAGAAATAACGCAAAAAAGGTGCGACGGCAGATGTTCTAGGTGACGAGATGGTTGGTTCTGATACAGATCAAAACTCTAGTCATCGAGAGGACTTCACACGGCTTGTAAGCGCGGCAGCGAAAAAGAAGCCACCGTTCAGATAAGAAGTTTTGCCAAGACGGCATTGAGCATAAGGCGGCCTGTTGCGGTAGCGCACAGCGCACCGTTGTCATGGGTCAGAAATTCGCCGGCGATCAAATCCTCGAGGGCTCGGCGATCCAGAGCCTCAGCAAACGTTGATCCGGTTTCGTCCCTAAAGGCCTGCTCTGAAATGCCTTCGCGCAAACGCAAGCCCATCATCAACATTTCGGTAATGCGCTCGCTCGGAGAAAGTTCGAAGGTTTCGCAAGTCGCGTGACCGGCCTGCGTCACCGCCGCCAGCCACGTCTCGGGTGCGCGCTCCTGACGAAAGGTGGTCTTGGTTGCGAGGGGCGTCGCCAGTCTTCCGTGCGCGCCGGGTCCGACGCCGACATAATCTTGATAGCGCCAGTAAACGAGATTGTGCCGGCTCTCTTGCCCCGGTCTTGCGTGATTGGAAATTTCGTAAGCGGGCATGCCGGCGGCTTCGGTCATTTCTTGAGTCATCTCATAGAACGCGGCGGCGTGGTCCTGTTCGGGGATGGCAAATTCGCCGCGGGCAGCGCGGGTATAAAAACTCGTTCCTTCTTCGATCGTGAGCTGATAGAGCGACAGATGATCGGAACCGAGCGCCAGCGCTTGGCTTAATTCCGCGCGCCAAGCATCGAGCGATTGTTCGGGCCGCGCATAAATCAGGTCGAAGGAAAATCTCGGGAAGATCTTTGCGGCGATCTCGATGGCGCGCAGCGCCTCGCCCGCGCCGTGCAGCCGGCCGAGAAAGGCGAGGGCCCGGTCGTCGAGGGCTTGGACGCCGATCGAGAGGCGATTGACCCCGGCGTTCCGGTAACCTTCGAACCGGCCGGCCTCCGCGGAATTTGGATTGGCCTCCAGGGTGATTTCGATATCGGGGGCGAACCGCCAATGCTTGGCGGCGCGGGCAATCAGCGACCCGACGGTTTCTTCGGACATCAAGGAGGGCGTGCCGCCGCCGAAGAAAATACTGGTGACCATTCGATGCGGTGCCACCGCCGCGAAATGATCGAGTTCGGTCAGCAACGCGTCGCGGAAGCGCCGCTCGTTGACGTCGTCGCGGACATGGCTGTTGAAATCGCAATAGGGGCATTTGGCCCGGCAGAACGGCCAATGGATATAGAGACCGAAACCTCGCCTCGTCGGCTCTAATTTGGGGACGATTGCGGTGCGCATGTCAGGACGAAAAGCAGCGCGCGGCGAGCTTGCGAAACGCGTCGCCGCGATGGCTGATCCGGTCTTTGGCGTCTTGGTCCATCTCGCCGAAGGTAGTCGCGAATCCGTCGGGAAGAAAGATCGGGTCATAGCCAAATCCCTGGGTGCCCCGCGGCGGCCAGACGATGATACCGTCGACGCGGCCCTCGACGGTCTCGCAATGGCCGTCGGGCCAAGCCAGGGAAAGCGCGCAAATGAAGGCGGCCCGCCGGTCGCTTTTCCCGGCAAGCTCCCGGTCCACCCGGGCCATCGCGAATCGGAAGTCTTTGTTGGGTCCGGCCCAGCGCGCGGAATAGACGCCGGGCGCGCCGTTCAACGCCGCCACCGTCAGCCCGGAATCATCGGCAAGACTTGGGATGTTGGCCGCTTTTGCCGCGGCCCGGGCCTTGAGCTCGGCGTTCTCAACGAAGCTTTGGCCGGTTTCCTCCGGTTCGGGCAGGTCCAAGCCGGCGATCGGCACCGCCTCGATTCCGTAGGGCTCTAGAAACGCGGCGATCTCGCGGACCTTGCCGGGATTATGGCTGGCGATCACCAGCCGCGCCGATGCCAGCTGCCGGGCCATCGCAATTTCAGGCGAAATTGCTCACGGTGCGGCGGGCTTGCTGGCGACCGCTTTGACGGCTTCCCGCTGAAGGGTAATGAGCTCGTCGACTCCCGTTCGCGCCAGATGGAGCATTTCGATCAAACGCGATTCCGGAAAAGGTGCTGCTTCCGCCGTCATCTGAATTTCGACGACTTGTCCGGATCCGGTGAGGACGAAATTGGCGTCCAAATCCGCGGTACTGTCTTCGGCGTAATCGAGATCGAGGACGGCATGGCCCTGATAGAGCCCGCAGGAAATGGCCGCGACTTCGTCGCGCAGGGGAATTTTCGGCAAGGCGCCAATCGTATGCAAATGCGTGAAAGCCTGATGGAGGGCGACATAAGCGCCGGTGATCGAGGCGGTGCGGGTGCCGCCATCGGCCTGGATCACGTCGCAATCGATCTTGATTTGAAATGCCGGCATTGCTGCCAAATCAGTAATGGCGCGAAGCGACCGTCCGATCAGACGCTGAATTTCCTGGGTGCGACCGGTTTGGCGGCCGCGCGCCGCCTCGCGGTCGATCCGCGTGCCGGTCGAACGGGGCAACATGCCGTATTCGGCCGTGACCCAGCCCTTCCCGGAATCGCGCAGCCAGGACGGCAGGCGTTCGTCGACGCTTGCCGTGCACAAAACATGGGTATCGCCGAAACGCACGAAGCAGGAACCTTCGGCGTGCTTGGCAATTCCCTTTTCAAGATGGATCTTGCGCAGCTCATTGGCCGCGCGGCCGGATGGTCGCATCATGCCCCCCTCTCGGGATTTCGGCTTAGTTTCGCGGAGCCGCCGCCCGTATTCTGCAAGTCTTTGACATAGAAGCTATCTTAGTGATGTGCCTAAAGTCTACCCTTGCCTTCCGGCGTTGACGGCGGTTGTGCTAAGAATTACATAGCCGCCGCGGAAATCATTTCCCGGTATGGAGCATGCGACCCGCTGAAACCGGACTAATCTCCGAGCTTAACGAACGCTCGCGCGAAATCTTTCGCCTGATCGTCGAAGCTTATGTCGAGACCGGGGAACCGGTGGGCTCGCGCACCCTGGTGCGCCGGCTGGGCACGCCTTTGTCCCCGGCGACCATTCGCAATGTTATGGCCGATCTGCAGGAGGCCGGGCTTCTTTACGCCCCGCATACCTCAGCAGGCAGACTGCCGACCGAGGCCGGGTTGCGGCTCTTCGTCGATGGTTTGTTGGAGGTCGGCACTCTATCGGAGGTCGAACGCGCCAGCATCGACAGCCAATGTGCGGCCGAAGGCAAGAGCGTCGAAGAGGCGGTCGCTCAGGCCATCGAAACGCTTTCCGGGCTTTGCCGCTGTGCTGGGGTGGTGGTAGCGCCGAAGACCGACCGCGCCCTCAAACACATCGAATTCGTGCATCTGGGTCCGGGCCGCGCCCTCGCGGTACTCGTTGCGGGAAGCGGGCTGGTCGAAAACCGGATCGTCGAGGTACCGCTTGGGATCCCCCCGTCGAGTTTGACCGAAGCCGGGAATTATCTCTCCGCCCGGCTGGCCGGACGCACCCTGGATGAGGCGCGCCGGGAAATCAGCCGTGAGATCGAAGATCACCGGGTGCAGCTCGACGAAGCGACGACGCGGGTGGTCGAGGCCGGGCTTGCCACCTGGTCGGGCGGCGCCTCCGGCGCCTCCCTCATCATCCGCGGCCAGGCACGATTGCTCGAAGACGTGACGGCGGTCAGCGAATTGGAGCGGGTCCGCGCTCTGTTCGACCTGCTGGAGACCAAAGACACGCTGTTGCGGTTGCTCGACCTGACCGAGGGTGCGGCCGGCGTGCAGATCTTCATCGGCTCGGAGAATTCCCTGTTCGGCCTCACCGGCTGTTCGATGATCGTCGCCCCGTTCAATTCGGGGCGCGAGAAAATTGTCGGCGCTATTGGGGTCATCGGCCCGACGCGAATCAATTATTCCCGGGTCATTCCGATGGTGGATTACACCTCGAAAGTGATTTCAAGATTGATCGGATGATGGACGAAATGATGAACGACGGCAAAGAAACCGCCGCCAATGAGAACACCCCGGTCGCCCCCGAGACCGGACCGCCGGCGACGGAAAGCGATCCGCTCGCTCAAGCCCAGGCCGAGATGGCACGGCTCAAGGATCAATTGCTGCGCTCGCTGGCCGAATCCGAAAACATGCGGCGCCGCGCCGAGCGCGAACGCGAAGACACCGAAAAATATGCGATTGCGAAATTCGCCCGGGAAGTATTGTCGGTTGCCGACAACTTGCATCGCGCGCTTGAGAACATTCCCGCCGATGCGCGCGCGAACGATGAATCGCTGAACACCCTGGCCGTCGGCGTCGAAGCGACCGAGCGGGAGCTCGCGGCGGTGTTCGAGCGGCAAGGTATCCGCCGCATCGATCCCTTGGACGAGAAATTCGATCCGCATCTGCATCAGGCGATCGCGGAAGTGCCCGGCACCGGGAAACCGGCTGGGACGGTGGTCCAAGTGATGCGCGCCGGTTACGTGCTCCACGACCGGCTACTGCGGCCGGCGATGGTCGCCGTTGCCAAGGGCGATGAGGCCGTAGCACCGCACGTCAATACGACGGCCTAGATCACTTCCGCCTGCGCCGTAATCAGAAATTCGGAATGGGGATCGTGCGCGGCAAAGCGCGCGCGGGCCAAGCTTCGGTTCCGCACCGCATAGCAATAAACACAGCCATGGGGGCAAGAGTCGTAGTCGCCGATGTCGCGGGATTCGAAACAAGCGCATCCCGGCCGGTTGCCTTTCTGTTTTGCGGCGATCGGATGACCGGCGATGCGGGACAGTCGCGCGGCGTCGATGCAGCGTGATTCGCCGGCGTTACCGGACGCGAATTCCGGTTGCGCGCAGATTGTCAGATTTTTTCCATGATCGCGCGCGATCTTCGCCAATTTCTCCGCCATGGTGCGCTTCCAGGACGCATCGATATCTTCCCAAGTGAAATCATGGGCGCGCGCCGCCGCATCCATATTGCGCTTGGTTTTGACGTAGCTATGGGCAAAGGAGATCACGCATTCATCGGTGGCCTCTCCGAGGCTTTGCGCAATCCGGGCGAAATTCTCGATATGCCAAGCCTCGTCGGTCAGCGAACTCGCCACGATGGGATCGTAACGCCAGACCGCTGTATGTGGTCCGAACTCATCGGCCAGCCCATGCATATGCTCCACCGCGTGCCGCCAATCGATGACGGATGATTCGAGCGCGCGTGGATAGCCGCTGATCGTATATTGTACGATGAATGGAAAACCGCGCCTGGCGACTTCCTGAAGCCCGTTTTGGAAGGGCCCGATGTTTCGCGTCCAGAACACAAACCCGTCCACCTCGGGCCGCGTGAGTGGAACGGTCGAAACCTGACGCCCATAGGAGTTGATCATTTTGCAATAGCCCGCCTTCAGCCGGTTCAGAAACCAGGCGCCGTAAAAGGCCGGAATATCGGTCTTGTAGGAAGCCGAGACGATCATGCGCTAGGCCCTGTTTGCATAATCATATCGGGTTGCGTTGCGGTGGGATGGCGGAGGATCAAGCCGACGGTCGCAGAGCGTAACGGAGTCTACGGTCAAGACCGGCGGCGACGATAATCGGCCATCCCGCCGCAACCCAATTGGGATGCCGGGATTTGACCGGCTCCAGCGTCGCCGAAGCTCGCCGATGTTCCGCATCGCCTTCGCTCCGGCTCCTAATATCCGGTCAAATCCCGGCATCGCAACCTCGATATGATTATGTAAACAGGGCCTAAGCTTGGCGCAGCGCCCGGGGCTCGTGCAACTATTCTTGATTGGGCGGCGATGCCGCGCCATGCTGGCCTCCAGGGATCATGCTGAAACTCCGCAAAATCGCGATCGACAGTTACCGCGAGAATGTCGCGTATCTAAGCCGCGACTGCCCGGTTTATCGCCCGGAAGAATTCCAGGCCCTGAATAGGATCGAAATAGGCAAGAACGGGCGCAAGATTCGAGCCACCCTCAATATCGTCGACGATGCGCGGATTCTGGCATCGACCGAGATCGGCCTTTCGGAGCAGGCCTTCAAGGTGATGGGCCTGCCGGAAGGCGAAGCGGTGGAGGTTTTTCCGGCAAAGCCGCCGGAGAGCTTGGAATGGGTTCGGGCCAAGATCGGCGGCCGGACCCTTTCGGCTCCCGAATTCGATCAGATCATCGAAGACATCGCCGCCAACCGCTATTCGCGGACCGAGATCGCGGCCTTTCTCATTTCATCGGCGAGTCTGCTGACCACCGACGAAGTGCTGAATTTGACCCGGGCGATGGCGAAGGTCGGCACAAAGCTCTCTTGGAACCGGCCGCTGGTCGTCGACAAGCATTCGGTGGGCGGCGTCCCGGGCAATCGCACTTCGATGATCGTGGTCCCGATCGTGGCGGCTCACGGCTTGCTCATCCCGAAAACGTCGTCGCGGGCCATCACCTCGCCGGCGGGGACCGCGGATACGATGGAAGTCCTGGCGCGGGTCGATCTTTCCATTGAAGAAATGCAGGACGTGGTTGAGCGGGAGAACGGCTGCCTGGTTTGGGGCGGTCATGTCGCGCTGTCGCCCGCCGACGACATTCTGATCTCGGTCGAGCGGCCGCTGGCCATCGACACCCGGGAACAATTGGTCGCTTCGATCCTTTCGAAAAAACTCGCCGCCGGATCGACGCATCTTGTGATCGACGTGCCGGTCGGCCCTTCGGCCAAGGTGCGAAGCCGGAGCGATGCTTCCCATCTCCGCGATCTGTTCGAATTCGTCGGACGGGCCGTCGGGCTCGTTCTCAATGTTCAGTTCACCGATGGGGCACAACCGATCGGTAACGGAATCGGTCCAGTATTGGAAGCGCAAGAAGTCATGAAAGTGTTGAGAGGCGATCCCGACGCGCCGCGCGACCTTCGCGAAAATTCGCTATCGCTGGCTTCGCATGTTTTGGAATTCGATCCGGCGCATAAGGGCCGCGGATTGGCGATGGCTCGCGAAATTCTCGATTCGGGTGTTGCCCTTGCCACCATGGAACGAATCATCGAAGCGCAAGGCTCATCGCCGGCTACGTACAAGCTCGGCGATCTGATCGCTGAAATTGTGGCACCCCGCGCCGGCGTCGTGACCGCCATCGATTGCTTTCGCTTGGCGCAGATTGCGCGGCTCGCCGGCGCGCCGATGGATAAGGGTGCTGGAATCGAATTGCTGAAGAAGATCGGCGATTTCGCGGCCGAAGGCGAGCCGCTCTATCGAATTCGCGCCTGCTTTGCGACCGATTTCAGATTTGCGTCCGAGCTCGCCGGCGACAATGACGGCTACACCATTTCGTCTTGACGGCAATGACGGTCGGCAAAGCATCTCTCGGCGTGATCGGATTCGGCGACAGTGCGCCGGCGGCATCAAGGCTCGCGCGCGTGCTGGGTTGCGCCGAATCAAGTGCGGACGTCCATATATTTCCTGACGGCGAGCGGCGCGTTCGCGTCGATGCGGGTTTCGACACGGCAATTCTCTATCGCTCGCTCAACGACCCGGCGACCCGCGATCCCAATGATAAACTGGTTGAAGTTTTGCTGGCGGCTTCCGCCTTGCGCGACCGGGGCGCTCGCCGTGTCATCCTCGTTTCGCCCTATCTCTCTTACATGCGCCAGGACACGGCCTTTCAGACCGGCGAAGCGGTGAGCCAAAAAGTAATTGGCCGGTTGCTTGACGATGCCTTCGATTTCGTCGTCACGGTCGATCCCCATCTCCACCGGACCCATGACTTCACCGAGGTCGTCCCAAAAGGGGCGGCGGTTTCGGCGGTACCCGCCTTCGCCGAGTTGTTGCGAAGCGAGCGGATTGCCGCCAACACGGTCATTCTCGGTCCCGATAGCGAATCGGAAATCCAGGTGCGGCGCTTGGCCGGTCTGCTCGGGCTCGCCCCTATGACGGGGGAAAAGAAACGGGAGGGAGACCGGCGGGTGGAAATCGCCTTGCCGGATCCGGCCTTGGTCAAATCCCGGCCCGTCATAGTGTTCGACGACATGGTTTCGACCGGCGCGACTCTTTGCCAATGCGCGAAGGCCGCCCGGGCCGCGGGCGCTGTCTCGGTCGAGGCCTTGACCGTTCACGCCCTGTTCGGCGAGGCCGAAAAGGCAGCCCTCCAGGAAGCTGGCATTGCCAGAATCCGGAGCAGCGACAGCCTGCCCCATCCGACCAATGCGCTCTACCTTGCCCCGCTCATTGCCGAGGCCCTTGCGCCTAAGATCTCCGGCTAAATCCGAGTCGATTCGGGGGTTAAATCCGGGGTCAGCCGAGATGACTTGAGACATTCTAGTCTGGGACCGGAAAACCCGGTTTCGGGAAGCCGATCCTTGCAGGGCTAACTCCCGCCCCCTATATAACCGTGCGCCCTGTAAGGGTGATTTGACATCCACCAGTTGGGCAGCCTGGCGGTGCCTTCCTTAAAGGGCCTCAGGTGACGCCGCAAATTTTGAAGAGGTAGCGATGGGCAAGGTCATTGGCATTGATCTCGGTACGACGAATTCCTGCGTCGCGGTGATGGAGGGCTCGCAGCCCAAGGTCATCGAAAATTCCGAAGGCGCGCGGACGACGCCTTCGATGGTCGCTTTTACGACGAGCGGCGAACGGCTGGTCGGTCAATCGGCCAAACGCCAAGCCGTCACCAACCCCGAAAATACCCTGTTCGCCATCAAGCGCCTGATCGGACGGCGCTATGACGACCCGATGGTGGAAAAGGACAAGGGCCTTGTCCCCTACAAGATCGTCAAAGGCGATAACGGCGACGCCTGGGTCGAGGTCGAGGGCACGAAATACAGCCCCAGCCAAATTTCCGCGTTCATCCTGCAAAAAATGAAAGAGACCGCCGAATCCTATCTCGGCGAAAAAGTTTCCCAGGCCGTCATCACCGTCCCCGCCTATTTCGACGACTCTCAGCGCCAAGCCACCAAGGACGCCGGCAAGATCGCCGGGCTCGAAGTGCTGCGCATCATCAATGAGCCGACCGCGGCGGCGCTGGCCTATGGCTTGGACAAAAAGAAAACCGGCACGATCGCGGTCTACGATCTGGGCGGCGGCACGTTCGATGTTTCCGTGCTCGAAATCGGCGACGGCGTGTTCGAAGTTAAATCGACGAACGGCGATACCTTCCTCGGCGGCGAAGATTTCGACAAGCGCATCATCGATTATCTGGCCGACGAATTTAAGAAAGAGAACGGCATCGATCTCCGCGAGGACCGTCTCGCGCTGCAGCGTCTGAAGGAATCGGCGGAGAAAGCGAAGATCGAGCTTTCGACTGCGACCCAGACCGAAGTCAATCTGCCGTTCATCACCGCCGACAAATCGGGGCCCAAGCATCTCGCGATCAAGCTAACCCGCGCGAAGCTCGAAGCGCTGGTCGAAGATCTGATGGAACGGACCATCGGCCCGTGCAAGAAGGCCCTCAAGGATGCAGGCCTCACCGCCGGCGACATCGAAGAAGTGATCTTGGTCGGCGGTATGACCCGCATGCCGAAGATCATCGAAATCGTGAAGACTTTCTTCGGGCGCGAACCTCATCGTGGCGTCAATCCCGATGAAGTGGTGGCTTGCGGCGCCGCCATTCAGGCCGGCGTGCTCAAGGGCGAAGTCAAGGACGTGCTGCTCCTTGACGTTACCCCGCTGTCGCTGGGGATCGAGACTCTTGGCGGCGTGTTCACGAGGTTGATCGAGCGCAACACCACGATCCCGACCCGCAAGAGCCAAGTGTTTTCGACCGCCGACGACAGTCAGACCGCGGTGACGATCCGCGTCTTCCAGGGCGAACGCGAAATGGCGGCGGACAACAAGATTCTCGGCCAATTCGATCTCGTCGGCATCCCTCCGGCGCCGCGCGGCATTCCGCAGGTCGAGGTGACCTTCGATATCGACGCCAACGGCATCGTGAACGTGTCGGCGAAGGACAAGGCGACCAACAAGGAACAGCAGATCCGTATTCAGGCCTCGGGCGGTCTGACCGATGCGGACATCAATCGCATGGTCAAGGAAGCCGAATCCCATGCGGCGGATGATAAGAAGCGACGTGAATTGGTCGAAGCGCGCAATCACGCCGATGCCTTGATCCACGCGACCGAAAAAACTTTGAAGGATTACGGCGACAAGGTTTCCGCGAGTGAGCGCCAAGAGATCGAATCCAAATTGGCCGATCTGCGTTCCGTCAAGGACGGCGAAGACGCCAAGGCCGTCCAGGACAAGATCCAGGCACTCAATAACGCCGCGATGAAACTCGGCGAAGCCATGTACAAGGCCGCCCAGCAAGAAGCGGCGAGCCCCGGAGCCGGCCCCAGCGACGGCGGCGCAGGACCGGGCGCAAGCCAAGGGTCCTCCGGCGGCGATGAGAAAGTGGTGGACGCCGATTTCGAAGAGGTCGATCCGGACGACAAGAAGAAGTCAGCCTAATCTCAAAATTGGGGGACATGCGGAAAACGCCCCGGCGGAGACGCCGGGGCGGCTCGAGAGGGGCGGGCCTTCCGTGGTCGGGAATAGATGGCGAAGCAGGATTACTACGAAACTCTAGGTATTGCGCGGACCGCCAGCGCGGAGGATGTCAAGAAGGCATACCGTAAGCTGGCGATGGATTCCCATCCCGACCGGAATCCGAGCGACAAAAACGCCGAACACAAATTCCGCGAAATCAACGAAGCCTACGACGTTCTCAAGGATAGCGAAAAGCGCGCGGCCTATGACCGCTTCGGTCATGCCGGGGTCGACGGTCAGGCGAACATGAACGCCGGCGGCTTCGACTTCTCGACCGGCTTTGCCGACATCTTCGATGAGATGTTCGGCGAGTTCATGGGCGGCCGCCGCCGCACCTCCACCGGCGGCATTCGCGGCGCCGATCTTCGCTACAACCTCGAAATCACCCTCGAAGAAGCCTATTCGGGCAAGCAGGCGCGGATCAAAGTTCCGACCTCGATCCCCTGTGAGGATTGCAAAGGCTCCGGCAGCGAGGGCGGTTCGGGGGCGGTGACGTGCTCCCATTGCCAGGGCCGCGGCAAGACCCGAGCCCAACAAGGTTTTTTCACCATCGAGCGGACTTGCCAGGCCTGCCATGGTGCCGGCCGGGTCATCGAAAAGCCGTGCCGGACCTGCCGCGGATCAGGCCGCGTGCACAAAGAGCGCACGCTCTCGGTAACGATCCCGCCCGGGGTTGAAGACGGCACCCGAATCCGGCTGGCCGGCGAAGGCGAAGCGGGACTTCGCGGCGCACCGCCCGGCGACCTCTATATTTTTCTCTCGCTGAGGGCTCATAAATTGTTCCGCCGCCAAGGCGCCAATATTCATTGCCGGGTTCCGATTACCATGGTCACGGCGACGCTGGGCGGCGGGATCGAGGTCCCGACCATTTCGGGAGCACGCGCCAAGGTCTCCGTGCCCGGGGGAACCCAGTCCGGCCATCAATTCCGCCTTAAGGGCAAGGGCATGCCGGTTCTGCAAAGTGCGGCCAAGGGCGATATGTTCGTCGAAGCGGTGATCGAAACCCCGGTCAATCTGACCGCGCGGCAAAAAGACCTGCTCCGCGAATTCGAGAAAACCGGAAGCCGCGAAGAGACCAATCCGCAATCCGAAGGCTTTCTCAAAAAAGTCCGCGAACTGTGGGAAGACCTTAAAGAATAGCCTCCGCACTCGCTCTTCCCGTTCCCCGCCATCCGCATCCGCCAATCCCCGTCTCGCCCCGAACGCGTCCCTGTGGTTTAATCGCGCCCCACAAGGCGCTTCACGGGGATAAGGGCATGGCGGATTTTCGTATCGGCATTACCGGATGCGCCGGACGCATGGGTCAGATGCTCGTGCGCGAGGTCTTGGACACCGAGGGCTGCACTCTTGCGGCGGCGCAGGAGCGCACGGGCCATCGATGGCTCGGCCGGGATCTCGGCGAGATGATGGGCGGCGCAAAATTCGGTTTGATCGTCAGTGACGATCCCGTGACGTTGTTCGCCGCAAGCGACGCCGTCATCGATTTTACCACCCCCGCCGCCAGCGCCATCCATGCCGGATTCGCCGCCCAGGCGCGAACGATCCATGTCGTCGGCACCACGGGTCTTGGCCCCGAACAAGAAGATGAATTGGAAAATGCGGCGCGCCACACCGCCATCGTTTGGGCGCCCAATATGAGTCTCGGCGTCAATCTGCTTTTTGCGCTGACCGAACAAGTGGCGCGGATTCTAGGCCGTGAATTCGATATCGAGATTTCCGAAATGCACCATCGCGCCAAAGCCGACGCGCCGTCGGGCACCGCACTTGCCTTGGGACGCGCCGCCGCCAGCGGACGGGGCATCGATTTCGAAGAGCATGCGATTCTGAGCCGGGAAGGCATGACGGGACCACGGCCGGAAGGGGCGATCGGTTTTGCAACCCTTCGCGGCGGCGACATGGTGGGCGATCACAGCGTGATCTTCGCCGGCGCCGGCGAGCGCATCGAACTGACGCACAAGGCATCGGACCGGCGCATCTTCGCCAAGGGCGCCGTCCGCGCCGCGTTGTGGGCGCGGGGCAAGCCGCCGGGGCTCTATTCCATGCGCGATGTGCTGGGTCTTTCGCAGGATTGACGTGCGAAGCCGCCAGCCTCTCGGCTATCGAAAATTCTGACCGGACAAAGCTCTAGGCAAATTCTGGGCGCTTGCTTTGCGCCAAGGCGACGCTGAGCGCCCGTACCAGATCGAGTTTCTCTTCGGCTGTCAGAAACGACCCGATCACGACCGAGCGTCCATGGGATGAAATCCGGAGCTCGCTGTCGGAACTTTCAGGGTTATCGAGTTCGACGCGAAGCCAATAGGGTTGAAAACTCCAACTTTTGACCGCGCCGGACGGAAAAATCCGCCGAACCATGAAATCGTCGCGGGTCAATCGCAAGGTCTCATACATCATCCCGCTTCGGTAACTGGCGCGGAACGCGATATAGACGAGCAAAACGTCGAGGCCGAAAAAGCCGAAGACCGGCCACGCCCCCGCGATCAAGAAGGCGATCCCGGTCACGAAACTGACCAGGCTCAAGGCGATCATCAAAATGAGAAAACCGAAGGCGCTGAGGCTGCGATGAGGATGAAGGACGGC
>JBGOXX010000028.1:0-19612 GCA_041479345.1 Alphaproteobacteria bacterium | reverse complement strand
TCCATGATCACATTGTCGATGCGTCCGCTCCCGGCAAGTAACGGCGCCGAGAATTCACCGCGGCGGATCGCAATTGCTGTCACCGATGAGGGCCAGGGTATCCCGCGCGAGCATCTGTCGCGGTTGACCGAGCGCTTTTACCGGGTCGACCCGGCCCGATCCCGTGAACTCGGCGGCACTGGCTTGGGCCTTGCCATTGTGAAGCACATTGTCAGCCGTCACCGGGGCGAACTTCGCATCGAAAGCGAACTCGATAAGGGCAGCACCTTCACGGTTGTCCTCCCGGCAGTGCAAAACCCGGCCGCATAGGCTGCGCCAGAGTCTTTCCCGTGAGAAATCGGGGTCGTCACAAAACTTTCACGTAACTGTCGAATCTCTGTCGCGGATCCCACCTATTTTTGAAGGATTACCGGCGTCTTCCACGCGCCGTCATCGTCATAATGGGGGAACACCATGTCAAAAAGAACGTCCAGGCCGAAGGGCCTGGGAGGCAAGGCCGCGTTTCGGCTTGCCGTTTACGGTGCCTGCGCGGCCGCAGGGGTGACCTTGGCCGCGGCACCCGCGGCCGCCCAAGACAACAAGGTCTTGGAGAGATTGGACCGTCTTGAAAACCGCATCGATACCCTGGAGACCGACGTCAAAACGCGCGACGTCAAGATCCAGAGCCTCGAGACTGAGGTCAAACAGCGCGACGCGAAGATCCAGAGCATGCAGAATGGTCAGACGGCCGCGGCGACATCCGCGGCTCAGATCCAGCCCGCGGCCGGACAGCCGGCCGACGAGCAGCGTATCGACAATTTGGAGCGCACGGTCCGGCAGCTGAACGAAATCACCAATGCGCAATCCGAAGAATTGGCGAAGCCGAAGGGCCCGAAGGTCACGACCAAGGGCGGTCTTACGGTCGAGAGCGAAGACGGACAGTTTTCGTTCCAGCCCTTCGGACGGCTGCATTACGACGCCGCCTTCTATGACCAGGATAAATCCAAGATGGGCGATGGCATGCAGCTTCGCCGCGCGCGTCTCGGCATGACCGGCAAAATGTTCGGCGACTGGATGTACAAGGTTGAGGCCGATTTCGGCCGCGATACCGGCGCCGGCACCGTTGGCGTGAAGGAAGCCTGGATCAAATATATCGGTTTGAACCCGGCCGAATTCCTGGTCGGCAACGTCCCGGTCCCGTTCGGGCTCGAACAGTACACCAGCGACAATTTCATCACCTTCATCGAACGCGCACTTCCATCCCCGGTCTTTGCGCCGGAACGGTTGCTCGGCGGCGTCGGCGGTTATTACGGCCCCAATTGGTCATTTGCGGCGGGCGGATACGGCCGCTCGGTGGACAGCTCGACCAATTTGACTAACGAAGGCGATCAGCAATTCGTATCGACGGCGCGGCTGACCTACGAGCCGATCCTCGAAAAGGACAAATTGATCCATCTCGGCCTGGGATTCTTGTTCGAGAATCCGTCGGATGCAGCGCTCTCGTTCAGCACCAAACCGGAATCGAACGTGACGGCGGTGAAGTTCCTCAACACCGGTGCCATCAGCAATGTGGATCATCTATTCGAAATCGATCCGGAGCTGGCGCTTGTCTACGGGCCGGCATCGTTCCAGGGCGAATATTTCTGGGTGCCGGTTACGAGAACACAGCCGGGCGGCACGACGTCGTCGCCCAGCGTCGATTTGACCGGCTGGTACGCGCAGGTCAGCTACTTCCTCACCGGCGAGTCCCGCAACTTCAACCCGAAGATTGCCCGGTTCGATCGGGTGACGCCGTTTCACAATGTCGGTCACGACGGCGGCTGGGGTGCTGTGGAATTGGCGGCACGGGTCAGCAATCTCAATCTCGACAACGGACCGCACTTCCAGTTCGGCGACGAAACCGATTACACGCTCGGTCTCAATTGGTACATGAACCCCTATATTCGCTTCATGGCCAACTACATCTGGATCCGCAACAACGCTTCGGCGACGGGCAATAGTGCCAATCTGTTGCCGGGCCATCTCAACGACGGCTATGACGATCCGAGGATCTTCGAGATTCGTGCCCAGGTGGACTTCTAGCTCCCCCAAAAGCACGACCCCGACTTCCTTTCGAGGGCCCCGCGATGGCGCGGGGCCCTTTTTCTTCTCAGCCGGTCATTCGCAAGACCCGGTCATTCGCAAGACCCGGTCATTCGCAAGACATTGAAAATTCATAAATTTCATCAATCCGCCAATAATCAGCGACGGCTTTCCATATCTGTCATAAAACTGTAACAAAACTGTCGTATTCCGGTTGCTGACCAGGGCTACAACGGCCCCAAAGAAGGCGCGCCGCCCCGTTTCGGAGCGGCGTCTGACTCGCTCTATCTATCGGAGATCCATCCTTGAAACGCAGCACGATTCCCTTGGCCGCATTGGCCGTCGCCGCGACTTTGAGCGCGGCCGTCTCGGCGCAGGCGCGTGATCAGATTCGGATCGTCGGCTCGTCGACCGTTTTTCCCTTCGCAACCGCCGTCGCCGAAGAATTCGGCAAAACCTCCGGCTTCAAGACACCGGTCGTCGAATCGACCGGTACCGGCGGCGGCTTGAAACTTTTCTGCTCGGGTGTTGGCGTCGATTTCCCGGATATTGCCGATGCATCGCGCCGCATCAAAAAATCCGAGGTTGATAACTGCGTCCAGAACGGCGTCAGCCAGATCACCGAAGTCAAAATCGGCTTTGACGGCATCGTCTTCGCGAACGGAGTCAAAGCGCCCCATTTCAATCTGACGCGCCCGCAACTGTTCCTGGCCATGGCCAAGAATGTTCCGCAAGGCGGCAAACTCGTGCCGAATCCGTACAAGACCTGGAACCAGATCGACCCGTCCCTGCCAAAGCAGCCGATTCTCGTATACGGCCCGGCGCCCAATCACGGCACTCGCGATGCCATGGCTGACCTTGTCATGACGCCAGGCTGCGGAAAATTTCCGGAGATCGCGTCGCTCGAAGGCGACGCCAAAAAGGAAGCCTGCGAGGCGGTGCGCGAAGATGGCGCTTTTGTCGAGGTCAGCGAAACCTACAACGTAACGCTCGAAAAGCTGACCAAGGATCCGAAGGCGCTGGGCGTGTTCGGTTACAGTTATTACGATAACAATCGCGACAAAGTTCAGGCCAGCACGATCGAAGGGGTGGACGCCAGCTTCGATACGATCTCATCCCAAAAATACGCCGTGTCCCGCTATCTGTATTTCTATGTGAAGGACGCCCATGTGGGCGCCATTCCCGGAATGAAAGAATTCATCGCCGAATTCACCGGCGACAAGGCTTGGGGTCCGAACGGTTATTTGTCCGATAAGGGACTCATTCCGCTTCCCGATGCCGATCGCAAGACAGAGGCCGAGAATGCCAAGAAGCTCGCGCCCCTGGCGATGTAACGAAAACGATGTGATGAAACCCGTGCCGGCGGCCGGATAAATTCGGCCGCCGGTTCATTCGCTCTTGAGCCATGCAGACGACTGTCCTCTTCGCCGCCATCCTGTTCCTAGCCGCCGTCGGCTATGTGTTGGGCCGCGGCCGCGCGATGGCGATTGCCGGACGGACTCGTGTCCGGCTCCACTCTCTCCCCAGTTACTACGGCTATTACGCGGCGTTGTGGTGCGCCCTTCCGGCGTTCGCGATCATGTTGGTCTGGGCAATCGCTCAACCTCACGTCATCGACGCATTGACGATTAAGGGCATGCCGACCGAGATCGTCTCGCTTCCGCCGGCGAAGCTGTCGCTCGTCATGAACGACATCAAGAATGCCGTGGAGAACGCCGACATCAGCGCCGACAAGCCGGAAATTAAGGCGGCGGCGGAGCATATGGCCGCGATGCGGCAGACCGCATCGATCGGGCTCATCGGCGCCTGTGCGGCAGCCGCGGGAATGGGTCTTCTGTTCGGCGTCGGGCGGATTCGTCCGCAGTTGCGCGCCCGCAACCGGGTCGAGATCGTCGTCCACGTCGCCATGGCCGGCGCGTCCACCATCGCAATTCTGACGACGATCGGCATCATTTTGTCGCTGTTGTTCGAGTCGCTGCGGTTCTTTCATCTCGTCCCGCTCGGCGAATTCCTGTTCGGTCTGGATTGGAGCCCGCAAATCGCGATGCGCGCCGACCAGACCGCAAGTTCCGGTTCGTTCGGTGCCATTCCGCTCGTCACCGGAACGCTGCTGATCACCTGCATTGCCATGGCGGTTGCGGTTCCGGTCGGGCTGTTCTCGGCAATTTACATGTCGGAATATGCGGGCTACCGGCTTCGCTCCGTTATCAAGCCCTTCCTCGAAATTCTGGCCGGCATTCCGACCGTCGTTTTCGGCTTCTTCGCGGCGCTCACGGTGGCGCCCTTCATCCGGGATTTTGGTCAATCGATCGGACTCAACGTCGCTTCCGAATCGGCGCTGGCCGCTGGCCTTACCATGGGGATCATGATCATCCCCTTCGTGTCGTCGTTGTCCGACGACGTGATCAACGCGGTGCCGCAAACCTTGCGCGATGGCGCTTATGCGATGGGTGCCACGAAATCGGAAACCGTACGCACAGTCATCCTGCCGGCGGCCCTGCCGGGCATCATCGCCGCGATCTTGCTCGCCGTCTCCAGAGCGATCGGCGAAACCATGATCGTGGTGATGGCGGCCGGTCTTTCGGCCAATTTGACGTTCAATCCCTTTGCCGCGGTGACCACGGTGACGGTGCAAATCGTGACCTTGCTGGTCGGCGATTCCGAGTTCGACAGCGCCAAGACTCTTGCCGCGTTCGCGCTTGGGCTCTTGTTATTCGTCATCACTTTGGTTTTGAACGTCATCGCTTTGCGCGTGGTTCAGCGCTACCGGGAACGCTATGAGTGACGCCGTCGCCAAATCGGCTGCCGGATCGCCGGCGGGCAGAGCGCGCATGAAGCGGCGCTATGCCGCGGAAATGCGCTTCCGTCTTTACGGCATCGCCGCCATTGCGATCGCCATGGCGTTTCTGTTCCTTTTGATCGGCAGCGTCGGGATAAAAGGGGTGAGCGCGCTTTACGCGACCGAGATTCGGCTCGAGATCTTTTTCGATCCCGCCATCATCGATCCCGACAACACCGGCCGTCCCTCGCCGCAGGCCGATTACGCGCAGCTATACCGCAAGGCGCTGCTCAAGCGCTTTCCGGACGTGAAAGAGCGGCGCGATATTGCCGATCTCGCCTCCATGATCAGCACCGGAGCGCGGTTCGACCTTGCTCGCATGGTCGACCGGGATCCCAAAATCATCGGCGCCACGCAAACGGTCTGGCTGCCCGCCGAAGCCGACATCGACATGGCGGAAAAAGGACAGATCAACCTTTCAGCGCCTGAATCCGAGCGCCGAGTCAAAGATTCCCAATTGAAATGGTTTTCCTCGCTGCAGGCCGCGGGCGACGTCGAGAAGCGATTCAACGAGCGCTTCTTTACCAGCGGCGATTCCCGGCAGCCGGAATTGGCCGGGATCTGGAGCGCCATCGTCGGTTCGTTCTTTCTCATTGTCGTGACCGCGACTTTTTCCTTTCCGATTGCCGTCATGACGGCTTGTTACCTCGAAGAATTCGCGCCGAAGAACCACTGGACCGAAGTCATCGAAGTCAACATCAACAATCTGGCGGCGGTTCCGAGCATCGTCTTCGGTCTGCTGGGTTTGGCCGTGTTCTTGGGATTCTTCGGTCTGCCCCGTTCGGCTCCGCTGGTCGGCGGCATGGTCATGGCGCTGATGACGCTTCCCACCATCATCATCGCCACGCGCTCGGCACTGAAGGCCGTGCCGCCCTGGATCCGTCACGCGGCCCAAGGCATGGGAGCGTCGCCGGTCCAAGTGGTTCTTCATCACGTGCTCCCGCTCGCCATGCCGGGAATCTTGACCGGCACGATCATCGGGCTTGCCCGGGCCTTGGGCGAGACGGCGCCGCTGCTGATGATCGGCATGGTGGCCTTCATCGTCGACATCCCGCA
The DNA here is from genome assembly GCA_041479345.1 of Alphaproteobacteria bacterium. Taxonomy (GTDB): domain Bacteria; phylum Pseudomonadota; class Alphaproteobacteria; order DATDPM01; family DATDPM01; genus DATDPM01. The sequence continues at coordinate 13,656 of JBGOXX010000028.1, read as the reverse complement.
CACACCTCTCGATCCGGCCACCGCGCTTCCGGTGCAGGTCTATCTTTGGGCCAGCAATCCGGAGCGGGCTTTTGTCGAAAAAACCGCGGCGGCCGTCATCGTCCTGCTTGTGTTTCTGATCGCCATGAACGGAGCAGCCGTATTCCTGCGTAAAAAATTCGAGAGGCGATGGTAGAATGGATACCGTCATTGCAGAGCCCAAAATGGGTCCCCCTCTGAGCCCCCAAGCGAGAACGGGAATGCCGATGTCCAAATCCCCCTTTGCAACCGCATTCGCGCCGACCGCGAGATCGCCGGAAGCCGCCACCAAGCCGGCAGCCAAAATCGAGGCCGCAATCCGGCCGCTCAAGATCGTGGCGCGCGACGTCAATGTCTTCTACGGCGAGAAGAAGGCACTGAACGAAATCAATCTCGATATCACCCAGAACGAGGTCACGGCCTTGATCGGCCCATCGGGTTGCGGCAAGTCGACCTTTCTGCGCTGCCTCAATCGCATGAACGATACGATCGAGCACTGCCGGGTAACCGGAACGGTCAAGCTCGACGGCGAGGACATCTACGATCCCGACCTCGATGTGGTGCTGCTTCGCGCCCGGATCGGCATGGTCTTTCAAAAGCCCAATCCGTTTCCCAAATCGGTTTATGACAACGTCGCTTACGGCCCGCGCATTCACGGCATGGCCGCGACGCGGGCCGATCTCGATGAGATCGTGACTACGAGCCTCAAGAAGGCGGGGTTATGGGACGAAGTGTCCGACCGCTTGGATTCGCCCGGCACGAGTCTTTCCGGCGGCCAACAGCAACGCCTCTGCATTGCCCGGGCAATCGCGGTCAACCCGGAAGTGATTTTGATGGACGAGCCCTGTTCGGCGCTCGATCCCATCGCCACCGCGCGAATCGAAGAGCTGATGGACGAGCTGCGCAGGAATTACACGATCGTAATCGTTACCCACTCGATGCAGCAGGCGGCCCGCGTTTCCCAGCGCACCGCCTTCTTTCATTTGGGCGAAATTATCGAATATGGATCGACGGAACAGGTCTTCACCAGCCCGAGGGACGAGCGAACCCAAGGCTATATCACCGGACGATTCGGCTAAACCGCGCGAACAAACGTCGATTCCGGACAGGAGGAGCAAAGCCATGGACTCCGAACATATCGTCAAGGCCTACGACGAGGAGCTCCGTCATCTCAATTCCGCCATCATGGAGATGGGCGGAATTGCCGAGCAGCAGATCGCGTCGGCCATTCAGGCTGTCGTGAAGAGAGATTCCGATCTTGCGGCCGGCGTGGTCGAGGAAGACGACCGGGTCGACGAGCTCGAACACGAGGTCGCGAGCTTTTCGGTGCGATTGCTGGCGCTCCGCCAGCCGATGGCGAGCGATCTTCGCAACATCATCGCCGCGCTCAAGGTTTCGAGCGACATCGAGCGAATCGCCGATTACGCGGTCAACGTCGCCAAGCGCGCGATCGCCATCAACATGATTCAGACGGTCGCTCCCGTCGCGCGCATTCCGCGCATGGGCAAGCTCGTGCAGGCGATGCTGAAGGACGTGCTCGACGCCTATGTCGAACGCAACGTCAACAAGGCGATGAATGTGTGGGAGCACGACAAAGACATCGACGATATGTATGACAGCCTGTTCCGCGAGCTGTTGACCTACATGATGGAAGATCCGCGCAGCATCACCGCCTGCACCCATCTTTTGTTCATTGCCAAGAACATCGAGCGGATCGGCGATCACTGCACCAACATCGCCGAAGACATCTACTATCTCGTCCACGGCCAACCTTGGCACAAGATCCGGCCCAAGGGCGAGGAGGGCATCTTCCTTCCGCCCGGTTTTGGTCCGAAACCCTCCGGCAAGAAAGAGCCGGCAGGTCAAAAATAATGGGTCCGATGGTTCTAATCATTGAGGACGAAGAAGCGATCGTGACGCTTCTTCGTTACAACCTGGAGCGCGAAGGCTTCCAGGTTGCGGTCGCCCGGGACGGCGAAGAAGGTCTGGCGGCCTTGTCCGAACGGCGGCCGGATCTGGCCGTTATCGATTGGATGCTTCCTTATATCTCCGGCCTCGAATTGTGCCGGCAAATCCGGCGGCGGCCTGAAACACGTCAGCTGCCGATCATTATGCTGACGGCGCGAGGCGAAGAAGCGGACCGGGTACGCGGCCTCGAGGCCGGGGCCGACGATTACGTCGCCAAGCCGTTTTCACCCGGCGAGTTCGTGGCCCGGGTTCGAGCGGTGCTCCGCCGCTCGCGGCCGTCTCTCGCCGACGAGACTCTTGCCTTCGGCGACATCGTGATGGATCTGAGCCCGCACCGGGTGCGACGGGGAACCACGAGCATTCATCTCGGGCCGACCGAATTCCGCTTGCTGCGCTACCTGATGGAAAACCCCGGCCGGGTTTTTTCCCGCGAGCAGCTTCTGGATGCGGTTTGGGGCCGCGACGTTTTTGTCGGCCCGCGCACCGTGGACACCCATATTCGCCGGCTGCGCCGGGCGCTGACGGCGGGGGGCCGGCGCGACCCGATCCGCACGGTGCGCTCGGCGGGATACGGCCTGGACGCCGAGGTCGCCCAATAGCGTCAACGCTGCAGCGGCATCGTCACGTCGATAACATCGGGATCGTCCGCCGATTTCTTTTCGGCAAAGCCTAGACTTCGGCAGAGCTTTCGCATCGGCGCATTGTCTTCGAGGACGTGCCCGAAAATTTCGCCGAGCCCGCGCTGTTTCCCGTGGGCGATGATCCGTTCCATCAACAAGCGGCCAAGCCCTCGATTACGAAAACTGGGGTCCACGACGATGGCAAATTCGCCCTGCCGGTTGTCGGGATCGGCGACCAGCCGGACAATGCCCATCCCTTCGTCGCCGCTCGGCTTAGGCAGGAATGCGACAAACGCCATCTCGCGGTCGTAATCGATCTGGGTGAGCCGCGCCGCCAAATTGTGCGGCAATGTTTTCATGGCGAAAAAAAATCGCATGCGCACGTCGGAGGCGGAAAGCCGGGCAAATCCCGCGCGGAGCGAGGGTTCGTCTTCCGGACGTACCGGATGCAATTTTATTTCCGTCCCGTCGGAGAGCCGGAACTTCCCTTCGAGCTCGCTCGGATAGGGGCGGATGGCGAAGCGCTTTGTCTCCTCGCCTGGCTTCACCCGCGTCTTCGCCAGCCTTATCCGGGCATCGAGCGCCAGCACGCCTTTTTCGTCGGCGAGCAGCGGGTTGATGTCGAGTTCGATGATTTCCGGAATATCGATGACGAGTTGCGAGACCTTGACCAAGGTAAAGGCGATCGCATCGAGGTCGGCGCTCGGCCGGCCGCGATAGCCGACGAGCTGCTTATATATGCGGGTGCGCGCCATTTGATCGCGCGCCAGCTTTATGTTGAGCGGCGGCAAGCTGAGCGCGCTGTCCCCCACCACCTCGACCGCGACGCCGCCTTGTCCAAACAGAATAAGCGGCCCGAATTGAAGATCTTCGGCCATGCCGATAATAAGTTCAAAAGCGCCGGGGCGACGGATCATCGGTTCGACGGAAAAACCCTGGATGTTCGCCTCGGGACGAAGTTTTTTGATTCGTGCCAGCATGTCTTGCGCGACATTCCGTACCGCCGGCGGCGCCACGTCCAAGGCAACGCCGCCCAAATCCGATTTATGAGTGATATCGGGAGATAGAATTTTCACCGCGACCGCGATGCCGAGTTGTTCCGCCCGTGCGGCAGCTTCTTCGGGCGTCGCTGCCATCAATGTTTCGACACTGGGAATTTGATAGGCGGCAAGAATCGACTTTGCTTCGGGTTCGGTCAGCCACTCGCGCTTGGCGGACAGGGCCTTGTCCACGGCATCGCGCGCCTTGGCTTTATCCGGCGCAAAATCACCGGGGATTGATGGCGGCGTCTCCATCAAAAGCTCCTGATTGCGGCGAAAAGCGACCATGTCAAGAAAAGCGCGAATCGCCTGTCCCGGCGTCAGGTAGGTGGGAATGCGCTCGGCCGCGAACAGCTCCCTTGCTTCGGTCATTGCCGCACCGCCGATCCAGCTGGTCAGCACGCATTTGCGGCGGTCTTTGAGGGTCGCCACCACGGCCCTTGCCGCGTCCGTGCTGGAGGCGACCGCGGTCGGACAATTGAGCACCAGAATCGCATCGATCTCCGGATCGTCCAACAAAGCGGAAAAAGCCTTCGCGTAGCGCTCGCCGCCGGCGTCGCCGATGATGTCGACCGGATTGTTGCGCGACCAGGTGCGCGGCAGGAAGGCATCGAGCCGGCTCATCGTTTCCGGCGAGAGTTCCGCCAATTTCCCGCCGCCTTCGATGAGAGAATCGGTTGCGAGTACGCCGAATCCTCCGCCATTGGTGAGGATCACCAGGCGCTCGCCGGACGGCGGGGTCGCCAACGCCAACGTCTCGACCGCGTCGAATAATTCATCGATATCCAAAACCCGAAGCAGGCCCGCGCGATTGAACGCCGCGTCATAGGCCGCATCCGATCCGGCCAAGGCGCCGGTATGCGAATGTGCGGCTTTTTTTCCCGCTTCAAAGCGCCCGGCCTTGACCACGACGACCGGCTTGGCGCGGGCCGCCGCACGGGCCGCCGACATGAATTTGCGGGCATTGGTCACCGCTTCGATATAAAGCAGAATGGCCCGCGTTCCGGAATCCAGGGCCAGGTAATCAAGAAGATCGCCGAAATCGACATCCGCCATGTCGCCGACGGAAATGAGATGGGAAAATCCGATGCCGTGACTGGCGGCCCAATCGAGAACCGCGGCGATCACCGCGCCCGATTGGGAGACAAAGGCGAGATCGCCGGCTGCTGCGTTGATATGCGCGAAGGTGGCATTGAGCCGAATGCCGGGAACCATCAAGCCCAAGCAATTGGGGCCGACGATCCGCAGCGTATGCGGCCGCGCCGCTTCGAGCATGGCACGGCGCAAATCGGCGCCGTGGGTATCGCTGCCTTCGCCAAAGCCGGCGGAGATCACGACCGCCGCTTTCGTTCCGCGCGCGGCGAGTTCGGCGATGAGCGGCGGAACCGTATCGGGTGGAGTTGCGATCACTGCCAGATCGGGCGTTACCGGCAGACTGGCCACATTGGGATAAGTGAGAACGCCTTCAATCGAATCATGATGCGGATTGACCGGCATCACCGGGCCTTCGAATCCGGCGCCGAACAGATTGCGGGCCACCGTCGCCCCCACCGAATGCGGCGTGGTGCTGGCGCCAATCAGCGCAACGGAGCGCGGCCTCAACATGAATTCGAGATTGCGGATAGTCACGGCGTTGGCCGCGATCGGCGGCGATGTCGAATCTCGGGGCCCGTCATGCGCGAACCGCCTCAAGCGGGTCGCAATAGCCGAGGCCCAGGGATTCGGCGACCGCTTGATGAGTGATTCGCCCACGATTCACATTCAGTCCCGCGCGCAAATGCGCATCGCGGGTGAGGGCTTCGCGGGCGCCGAGATCGGCGAGCTTCAGCACGAAAGGAAGCGTCGCGTTGTTGAGCGCAAATGCAGAGGGGCGGGGAACTGCCCCCGGCATATTGGCGACGCAATAATGGATAACGCCGTCGACGACATAAGTCGGGTCGGCATGGGTGGTCGGCTTGCTGGTCTCGAAGCAGCCCCCTTGGTCGATCGACACATCGACGATTACCGAGCCCGGGCGCATGTTTCGCACCAAATCGCGCGACACCAATTTCGGCGCCGAGGCGCCCGCCACCAACACGGCGCCGATGACGAGATCGGCATCGCACACTTTAGTTTCGATTGCTTCTCTGGTCGCGAGGCTGGTTTCAATCTGCGTGCCGTAACGTTCATCAAGCTCGATCAATCGCGGCAGCGTCTTATTGATGACGGTGACCCGCGCTTGCATTCCGAGCGCAATGCGAAGCGCATTGCTGCCGACCGAACCGGCACCGAGAATGACGACTTTGGCGGCAGGCGCACCCGGCACGCCGCCCAGCAAAATCCCCACGCCGCCGGAAGGCTTTTCCAAGAAATGAGCGCCGACCTGCGCCGCCAGCCGGCCGGCAATGGCGCTCATCGGCGCCAACAGCGGCAGGCCGCCCGCCTCGTCGGTCACGGTCTCGTAGGCAATGGCGGTGCAGCCGGAATCGATCAGGCCTTTCGCCTGTTTCGAATCGGGTGCGAGATGAAGATAAGTGAAAAGTACTTGGCCTTCGCGAAGCAGCTTCAGCTCCGAGGCTTGCGGTTCCTTGACTTTGACAATCATCTCCGCCTTGGCGAAGACATCGGCGGCGTTGCCGGCAATTTCGGCGCCGGCGGCGCGGTAGACATCATCGCCGCAACCGATTCCGGCACCCGCCCCGGTTTCCACCAACACCGAATGGCCGTGATGGACAAGCTCGCGCACACTGGCCGGCACCAGGCCGACGCGATATTCGTGAATCTTGATTTCTTTGGGGACGCCGATACGCATGGAAATCCCGCTCAAATTAGGACAGCAGCTCCGACTGTGTGCCGGGCTCCTCGCACCGTCAATGCCTGGCCGGTACTAAGGCCGAAAGTCCTTGCCGCCGCATCAGCCAGAGCAACAGAGCCAAACCGGGAATCGCCGCGGCGGCACTGGTGAGAAAAAAATGCATCCAGCCCAGATGCTCGGCAAGCCAGCCGCCGAAAGACGACAGGAATGTACGCGGCACCGCGGCGAGTGACGACAAAAGAGCGTATTGCGTCGCGGTGAAGCTTGCATTGCACAGGGATGACAAATAAGCGACGAAAGCCGCGGCGTTCATACCGCCGGCGATGTTCTCAGCACCAATCGTAAGAATAAGCAGCGCCGGATTGTGCCCCGCCATCGCTTGCACCGCGAACATCGCATTGGACAGCATTTGCGCGACACCGCAAATGAGGAGCGATCTCAGCGCGCCGAGGCGATAAACCAGTGAGCCGCCGAAAAATACGCCGAGGACCGTCGCAATCGTGCCGAAAATCTTGCTGATATTCGCGATCTCGATTTTGGTGAATCCCATGGCAACGTAGAACGGGCTCGACATGACGCCGGTCAACGCATCGCCAAATTTGTAGAGCACCACGAATAACAAGATTGGCACATAAGGATGCCGGCTCATGAAATCGACGAAGGGATCGATGACGGCATGTTGCAGCCATTCGCCGAAATCGCGCGCGTGTTTCGTCAACTCGTCGCGGCCGCGGGCGGGCTCAGCGACCGACAAAACCGCGGCGACACCGATCAGCACGAACGCCGCCATCAAATCGTAAGCGAAACGCCAGCCGCCGAAGCTTGCGGCATAGAGCGCGCCGGCTCCCGAAACGAGGGCACCGATCCGCCAGCCGAATTGGGTCGCAGCCGCCCCCGCACCCTGCTCGTTCTCCGCCAGCAAATCGACGCGCAGCGCATCGATCACAATGTCCTGGCTTGCCGAACAAAAGGCGACGAGAACGGCAGCCAGCGCGGTCAGTCCGGCAGACGAAAAGGGATCGCTGTTGCCGAGAAAGATAATCGCCACGATGAGCGCGGCTTGCGTGGCCAGCGCCCAGCCCCGTCTCCGCCCGAATTGCCGGGTGAGAAAGGGGAACGGCGACCGGTCCATGACCGGTGCCCATAAGAACTTGATATTATAAGCAATTCCGGTTAAGGCGAAAAATCCGATGGTGGTCAGGGAGACCTGCTCTTCGGCGAGCCGGACACCCAATGTCGCGCCAACCAGGGCGAGGGGGAGGCCGCTGGAAAATCCCATGAACAAAATGGCGAGAATCCGCCGGTCCTTATAGACCGCGGCGGCGCTCGCCCATCGTTGGATCAGATTTTTCGGCATGCCAAGGCGCGCGAGCGAGAACCGTTCACCGCAAATGCTCCGCCGCGAGTTCCGCCAGCGAGCTTTCCGGCCGGGCGCCGAAATGGCTGATGACTTCGCCGGCGGCAAGACTTGCCAGGTGCCCGCAATGGGCGAGATCGAATCCCCGCGTCAGACCGTAAAGAAATCCCCCGGCATAGGCGTCCCCCGCACCGGTGCTGTCGACCACATCACCCATCGGCATGGCGTCGATGATGTGAACCTCCTCGCCGCTTACGATCACCGAGCCTTTCTCGCTTCGCGTCAGCGCCGCGACGTCGCACATGCCGCGTATGTGTTGGAACACATCGTCGAAAGAGTCGATTTCGAACAGGGATTGGATTTCATGTTCGTTGGCAAACAGAATATCGACGTGTTTTGCCACGAGATCGCGGAATTCCTTGCGATGGCGCTCGACGCAGAACGGATCCGAGAGCGAGAGTGCGACTTTCCGTCCCGCCTTATGGGCGATTTCGGCGGCCTTGAGAAAAGCCTGTTTGGCCTGCGGCGGATCCCACAAATAGCCTTCGAGATAGGTGACTTTGGCGGCGGCAACCATTTTTTCATCGATATCGCCGGGCGATAGATCGACGCAGGCGCCGAGATAGGTCTGCATGGTGCGCTGCGCATCCGGCGTCACAAAGATGAGACACCGCGCGGTAGGCGGCCCCGATGACGCCGCCGGCGTGTCGAAGGCAACTCCCGCCGCCTGAATATCGTGACGGAAAATTCCACCGAGCTGATCGTTGCGGACCTTGCCGATGAACGCGCCATGCCCGCCGAGTGAGGCCAATGCGACCAAGGTATTCGCGGCCGATCCGCCAGATATTTCCATTGCCGGGCCCATCGCCTCGTAGAGCTCGGCGGCGCGGGCGGCGTCGACCAAGGTCATGGCACCCTTGTTCAATCCGTTGTCTTCCAAAAATATGTCGCCGGCGTGGGCCAGCACGTCGACGATCGCATTGCCGATACCGGCAACGTCGAACTGAGATTTCTTGGCGGTCATGCTTATCCGTTCGGGCAAGATTGCGAATGACGCGCAGTATAACGGGGGCGGCGGCAAATCGCTCGATTCTTTGCGCCGTTCAGTCAGCCCGCGGGCGCTTGCGGCCCCCAGGAGAAGCGGCTATTGAGGACGCCAACGATCCGAGCCCGCCATGTTTGCCGCAATCGCCAAAGCCTTTGAGCAACTGACCGACCCCGCGACCAGGGCCATCCTGTGGCGGTGCCTTGCCGTCACGTTTCTGCTTTTTGCCGCGCTCATGTTCGGCGCCGAATGGGCGATCGCCCATAGTCATTTTTTTCAATGGGCCGCCTTCAATTGGATCGCCAATATCCTGGGTGGGCTCGGCGCATTTCTGTTGGCCCTGTTTCTGTTCCCGTCGGCCCTCATTCTGGTGCTCGGCTTCTTCATCGAGGAGGTGGCCGCCTGCGTCGATGCCCGCTACTACCCCGATTCGCCGTCTACTCGATCACAGTCCTGGGGCGAGGTCGTTTCGGGAAGCCTGCGTTTCGCTGCGGTTGCCATCGGGCTCAATTTGCTGGCCCTGCCGTTGCTGGCGGTATTGGTTTTTATCCCGCCGCTGAACCTTGTGGTCTTTTACGGTTTGAACGGCTACCTGCTGGGCCGGGAATACTATGAATTAGTGGCTCTAAGGCGGATGGATCTGCGCCAAGCAGGGGCCCTGCGGCACCGCTATGCGGTGCCGGTTTTTCTGGCCGGGGTATTGATTACCTTTCTCTCCACCGTGCCGTTTCTAAACCTATTGACGCCGGTGCTGGCCACGGCCTTTATGGTGCACCGGGTTGAGAGCATGCGCGGTATGGTTACCGGCCCCCGCGATGTCACGCCGCGATAGGGCGGCCAGCACGTGGAGCGGGCATAAATCTGAACCGGCGCAAGTAATACCGGCAAGCAATACCGGCACCTAATACCGGCATCATGTGGAACGGGCATAAATCTTCGCCTTGTGCTAAAAGAGCAAGGCTCGGGACACCAACAAACAAAAATTCTGACCGATGGGAATGACGATGTCCAATAACCGCAACTCGCCCCCGCCCATGCGCCCGGAAATCGCGCCGAAGCGACGCATGGATTTCCCGGGATTGGCGCCAAAACCGACTGAATCTTCGGAGCCGTTCGCATCCGAAGGCAAGAAGCTTCTGGTCGGCCGCGACATCTTCCTCACCGGCGAGATCACCGCCTGCAATCGGCTTCTCATCGAAGGTCGGGTCGAGGCCTCGCTCGCCGAAAGCCAGTCGATCGAGATTGCATCGACCGGACACTTTAAGGGCACGGCCGATGCCGAGACCGCGGAAGTGAGCGGAAATTTCGAAGGCAAGCTTACGGTGCGCAAGCGTTTGACCATCCGCTCGACCGGCCGCGTCATCGGCGAAATCCGCTATGGCGAGATCGAGATCGAATGCGGCGGGGTCATCTGCGGCGACATCCAGACCATCAGCGAAGGGGGATCGGGGGCGACGCGGGAGTCCGAACTTCCGGCGGAAGCGCCGAAACCTCTGAGCTTCGAATCCAACTGACCCTCTTCGCGGATTCGCGGTGGCTTTTCTTTCGACGCTCCGCCATGCCGATTTTATTGCGTCTTCGTTTGCCGTGGCTTCAGCGGCGCTCATGCTCGCCTCTTGCGTTCCGCCGCCCAAACCATCGGTGACCGGCTCGACCGCCGATTTAACGCATGCGGCCGATATCGGCCATCCGGTTCCGGTCGTGCAAAATTCCGAAACTCAACCGTCAACCTCGGTATCGAGCGAAAGCCAATCGACGGCAGGCGCGTCCGCGGCATCGGGCGGAACCGACGCCAAAGCGGCTGCTTCCGAGAACGAGCAGACCGCCAGCCTCGGCCACAAGCCGAACGAGCTGGTGGGCCTCAGCGCCGATCAAGTCACGACTCTTTTGGGCAAGCCGAGCTTCGTGCGCCACGATGTGCCCGCGGAAGTTTGGCAATATCGCGCCCATGATTGCGTGCTCGATGTTTTCCTTTATCCGCCAGTCAAACCCGGCGGCGACAAGGAACACACCGTTCTCTACTATGAATTACGCAGCAAGAACGCCCAAAAGATCAGCGGCGAGGGCTGCTACGGCGCGCTGATTTCCGCGAGTCACGCGCCCTCCAGCTAACGCCGCCGCTTCCGTCTTAAGCCGTATACCGCCGCGCCTCTTCCGAGCCCTTGGTGGCGTCGCCCGCGCTATAGGAATGGGCGCCCGTTCCCGCAAGCTTACCGCCGTCGACGATAAGATATTCGTCGCGAATCGGTTTTCCCGAAAACCAGCATTCAAGAATTTCCCGGGTGCCCGCGGCATATCGCGCCTGCGCCGACAGGGATGAACCGGAAATATGCGGGGTCATGCCGTGATGCGGCATGGTCCGCCAGGGATGATCTTTTGGCGCCGGCTGCGGGAACCAGACATCGCCGGCATAGCCCGCGAGCTGTCCCGATTTGAGCGCTCGCACCACCGCATCGCGGTCGCAGATCTTGCCGCGCGCCGTGTTCACGAGATAGGCGCCGCGTTTCATCGTTCCAATAAGCGCGTCGTTGAACATGTGCTCGGTTTCGGGATGAAGCGGGGCGTTGATCGTCACCACGTCGCAAACCTTCACCATCGATTTGGCGTCCGGATGGAAGGTCAGGCCGAGTTCTTTCTCGACTTTCTCCGGCAGCCGGTGGCGATCCGTGTAATGCAATTTCATGTCGAAAGGTTTGAGCCGGCGCAAAACCGCCAAACCGATACGGCCCGCGGCGACGGTTCCGACCGTCATGCCCTCCACGTCATAAGAGCGCGCAACGCAATCGGCGATATTCCACCCCCCTTTCACAACCCATTGATAAGAGGGAATATAATTCCGCACCAAACCCAAGATCATCATCACCACATGCTCGGCGACGCTGATGCTGTTGCAGAATGTGACCTCGGCGACGGTGATCTTACGTTCGATCGCCGCCTGAAGATCGACATGATCGGAACCGATACCCGCCGTCACCGCCAATTTCAGCTTTTTCGCCTTGGCAATGCGCTCCGCCGTCAGATACGCCGGCCAGAACGGCTGGGAAATGACGATATCGGCATCGGGCAATTCCTTCTCGAAAACCGAATTCGGCCCGTCCTTGTCGGAGGTGACGACAAGTTTGTGACCCTGGCTTTCAAGGAATTTGCGCAATCCCAATTCCCCGGAAACGCTGCCCAAAAGCGTTCCCGCTTTGAAATCGATTTTTTCCGGGGTGGGAAGTGTTTGACCGTCGGGATAACGCTCCAATTTCGGAAGATCGTCTCGCGCATAGGATTTGGGATATCCGTCCACCGGATCGTCGTAAAGCACACACAGAATCTTCGCCATTGTTGCCTCTCCGATTGAATCGACCGAATCACGGTCAAGTTATTCCATTCGGACTCCGCGCTGGAATCCGCTTTCTATTCGCCGTCTCGAGAAGCGCTGATTGTTATTTGTGACGACTTGCCGCGTAATACAACACGCTCATCGGCTTTCGATCGCCGATGCATCTCTTGACCGCGTCACGCTAAGTCGCACGGTAATTCGCGGTCAAATCGTATGAATCAAAGGCTTGATAGACCGCGGCAATTGAAATTCGCGGCACTGATAGCGTGGCGCTATCGTTTCATTTTCGAGGGCTTGCCAGACCGGATTTTGGCAGACCGGATTTTTGCCGGCTTTGCGGGTGGGACCGGTTCAACCGACGTCTTTTCCCTAAATTCGCACAAGTCATGAATGAGACAGCGCGGGCAATCGGGCTTTCGCGCGGTGCAAATGTAGCGCCCGTGCAAGATCAGCCAATGATGGGCGTGATGCAGGTATTTTTGCGGAATGATCTTCAGGAGTTTTTCTTCGACCTCGTGCGGCGTTTTCCCGGGCGCAAGCCCGGTGCGGTTGGCGACCCGGAAGACATGGGTATCGACGGCAATCGTCGGCTCGCCGAAGGCGATGTTGAGGACGACATTTGCGGTCTTGCGCCCCACGCCGGGAAGCGATTCCAAGGCCTCGCGATCATGGGGAACTCTTCCGCCGAATTTCTCGGTGAGGATCTTGGAAAGCGCCACGATGTTCTTCGCCTTGGAATTGAAGAGGCCGATGGTCTTGATGAATTTCTTCAAGCCGGTCTCGCCGAGTGCCGCCATCTTTTCGGGGGTATCGGCCGCCGCGAACAGCGCCGGCGTTGCCTTGTTGACCCCCGCATCGGTCGCCTGAGCCGACAGCACGACGGCCACCAAAAGCGTGAACGGGTTCTTATAGCGAAGCTCGCCCTTGGGCTCGGGGTTGGCCGCCTGGAAGCGGCGAAAAATGGTTTTGGCCTTATCGCGATTCATGATCGAACACTAGCCCTGCCACGGCTCCCCCGCAAAGGCTTGAAAGAAAGGATGAAATCCGGGACTTGAACCGCGACGCCCCATTGGCTCAAATTATTCGGCTCAGATCATTGGGCTCCTACCGTTACGTAGGGGTTTTGAGACGCGTCATGACTGCCGGAAATCGCGATCCATTGGACCCCCCCGTTGATGGCGGCCTCGGCGAGGCCGCCTCTGGCGCGACGGTCTCCGGGCCGGCTGCTGCGGCAGCGCCGCTACCAGCATCCGATGGGAGCGAGGCCTCCTTCGATGCCGTCCTTCATCCTCATCGCAGCCTCAGCGCCTTCGGTTTTCTCATTTTGATGATCGCCTTGAGCCTAGTCAGTTTCGTGACCGGGATCGCCTTCTTGATTGCGGGTGCGTGGCCGGTCTTCGGGTTTTTCGGTCTCGACGTGTTGCTCGTTTATGTTGCGTTCCGCGCCAGTTACCGAAGCGGGATGATGTATGAGACTTTGCGATTG
>JBGOXX010000027.1:0-19708 GCA_041479345.1 Alphaproteobacteria bacterium | reverse complement strand
CTTATGATGCGGAGCCGGTTGATTCATGTAGACGCCGCGAGTCTGCTCGAAGAGCTCATCCATCCCGGCTTTGCCGGCTCCGGACACCGACTGATAAGTGGCGACGACGACCCGCTTGATCCGCGCCCGATCGTGCAGCGGCTTCAAGGCGACGACCAACTGAATCGTCGAGCAATTCGGATTGGCGATGATGTTGCGCTTGGTATAACCCGCGATCGCTTTCGGATTGACCTCCGGCACGACCAGCGGCACGTCGGGGTCCATGCGGAAATGCGAGGTGTTGTCGATGACCACGCAACCGGCGGCACCGGCGCGGGGCGCATGGACGGCGGAAACCTTGGCACCCGGCGAAAACAATGCGATATCGACGCCGCGGAAATCGAAGCTGTCCAGATTTTGGACCTTGAGAATCTTATCCTCGCCGAAGGATACCTGCGATCCCGCCGAACGATGGGAGGCGAGTGCGATGACTTCATCCGCCGGGAAATCCCGTTCGGCCAAGGTCGTCAGCATTTCGCGTCCGACCGCGCCCGTGGCACCCACTACCGCTACCCGATACCCCATATCCAACCCTTCCAACCTTCTTCAGTTCTTATTCGATCTATGAATGTGACTCTCGGGTCTCAAGCCCGGGCGCTGTTGTAGACGAAATTTATGGATAAAATAAGCCCAACCATGCCTGTACCCAAGCCGCGCTTTAACAGTTTTGCCGAGTTCTGGCCCTATTACCTGGGCCTGCACCGAAGGCCTCAGACCCGCGCCTTCCACTATGCGGGCCTTGGCTTGGCCGCGCTCTGCCTTGGCGCCGCGTTCATCACCGGCAGTTGGCTGTGGGCCCTGCTGGCCGGAGCCGCCGGTTATGGCCTGACTTGGGTTGGCCATGGGCTGGCCGAGGGCAATCGCCCCGCCACCTTTGCCTATCCTGTTTGGTCGTTCTTGGCGGATCTTCGAATGGCCGGACTCGCCCTGACCGGACGGCTCAAATCCGAATTGGCCCGCTACGGAATCGAGTAAAATCTAAGCGCCGAGCTTGTCGAGCTCACGCAGGATCGCATCGCCCATCATCGTGGTCGAGACCCGGACCTTGCCCGGCTGCATGATATCGGCGGTGCGAACCCCGCCGTTCAGCACGTTCTGAACCGCGGCTTCGATGAGATCCGCGCTTTTTCCATCCTCGAAGGAATAGCGGAGCATCATCGCGAAGCTCAACAATGTTGCCAGCGGATTGGCGATGTCCCGGCCCGCGATGTCCGGCGCGCTGCCGTGAACCGGTTCATAGAGCGCCTTGCGCCGGCCTTGCGAATCCGGCGCACCCAATGAGGCCGAAGGCAACATTCCCAGCGAGCCGGTCAGCATCGCCGCGCAATCGGAAAGCACGTCGCCGAAGAGATTGTCGGTCACGATGACATCGAATTGCTTCGGATTGCGCACGAGCTGCATCGCGCAATTGTCCGCATACATATGCGCGAGCTCGACATCCGGATATTCCTTGTCCTGAACAAACGTGACTTCCTCGCGCCACAGCAAGCCGCTTTCCATGACATTGGATTTTTCGACCGAGGTCACGCGGTTGTTGCGCTTGCGCGCGAGATCGAAGGCGACCCGGGCGACGCGGCGGATTTCCTCCGTCGTATAGACCTGGGTGTTGACGCCGCGCCGGCTACCGTCGGGAAGCTTTTCGATGCCCCGCGGCTCTCCGAAATAGACGCCGCCCGTCAACTCCCGCACGATCATGATGTCGAGACCTTTGACGAGCTCTGTCTTCAGCGTCGAGGCGTCGGCCAGGGCGTCGAAGACCAGCGCAGGGCGCAGATTGGCGAACAGCGCCATATCCTTGCGAAGTCGAAGCAGGCCGCGCTCCGGCTTTTTTTCGAAAGGCAAGCTGTCCCATTTCGGTCCGCCGACGGCACCCAAAAGCACGGCGTCGGATTCCATGGCTCGCGCCATCGTTTCGTCGGTGAGCGGCGTTCCATGGGCGTCATAGGAACAACCGCCGACCAGACCTTCGGTGATTTCGAAATGCATCCTGCCGCGCGCATCGAACCAATCGATGACGCGCCGCACCTGGCGCATCACTTCGGGGCCGATGCCGTCACCGGCGAGCACAAGGATTTTCTTCGTCGTCATGGCGGCGGCAATTGTTGCGTGGAATTAAACGGCGGCGGACCAGAGCCAGGGCTGGCTCAGTTTCTGGTGATCCTCGAATTTATCGATGGCAGCCGCTTTTTGCAGGGTGAGCCCGATGTCATCGAGTCCGTTGAGCAGGCAATGCTTGCGGAAGGCGTCGATTTCGAAGGGAATCGGCTTGTCGTCGGGGCCGGTGATGGTTTGCGAAGACAAGTCGACGGTGAGCGTCGCATTGTTGCCGCCGCGCGCGAATTCCATCAGTTTCTCGACAACCGGCTTGGGCAGAGTGACCGGCAAGATTCCGTTCTTGAAGCAGTTGTTATAGAAAATATCGGCGAAAGAGGGCGCGATCACGCAGCGAATCCCGAAATCGAGCAAGGCCCAGGGCGCGTGTTCGCGGCTCGAGCCACAGCCGAAATTCTCGCCGCCAATCAAAATCTTGGCTTTCCGATAAGGCTCGCGGTTCAGCACGAAGTCGCCGATTTCGCCGCCCTTGTCGTCATAGCGCATCTCGTCGAAGAGATGCGTGCCCAGCCCCGTGCGCTTGATCGTCTTCAGGAATTGCTTCGGGATGATCATGTCGGTATCGACATTGATGAGCGGCAGGGGCGCCGCAATCCCGGTCAATTTCACGAATTTATCCATCTAGAGCAGCTCCCGCACATCGGTCAGATGACCAGTGACCGCCGCCGCAACCGCCATTTCCGGGCTCATCAGATGGGTGCGGCCGCCGCGGCCCTGGCGTCCTTCGAAATTGCGATTGGACGTGGACGCGCAGCGCTCGCCGGGATTCAAGCGATCGGCATTCATGGCCAAGCACATGGAACATCCGGGCTCGCGCCATTCGAATCCGGCGGCGAGGAAAATCTTGTGCAACCCTTCGGATTCCGCCTGCTCGCGCACCAGCCCCGAACCCGGGACGACCATGGCGCGGATGCCGCTCGCAACTTTCCGGCCTTCGGCGATCTTGGCGGCGGCGCGGAGGTCCTCGATGCGGGCATTGGTGCAAGAGCCGATGAACACGGCATCGATGGCGACATCGCGCAGCGCCGTCCCCGGCCGCAGCCCCATGTAAGAGAGCGCGCGCTCCATCGCCTGGCGCTTGCCGTCATCGTGTTCCTTTGAAGGGTCCGGCACGCTGCCGGTGATCGGCAAAACGTCTTGCGGGCTGGTGCCCCAGGTCACCTGCGGCGCGATGCCGGCGGCTTTGATCGAAACTTCGGAATCGAATTTGGCACCCGGATCGGAAGGAAGCGTCTTCCAATGCTTGACCGCCATTTCGTAAGCGCCGGCCTTGGGCGCGAAAGGGCGGCCTTTCAGATATTCGAAGGTCACTTCGTCGGGCGCGATCAAGCCGGCGCGGGCGCCCGCCTCGATCGACATATTGCAGATGGTCATCCGTCCCGCCATCGAAAGTTTGCGGATGGCCGGGCCAGCATATTCGATGACCTGACCGGTGCCGCCCGCGGTTCCGATCTTGCCGATGATCGCCAGGATGAGGTCTTTCGGCGTCACGCCGAAGGCCAGATCGCCCTCGACCATGATCCGCATGTTCTTGGCGGGCTTTTGAATGAGAGTCTGGGTCGCCAACACATGTTCGACTTCGGAGGTGCCGATGCCGAAGGCGAGCGCACCGAACGCGCCGTGAGTCGACGTATGGGAATCGCCGCAAACGATCGTCATCCCCGGTTGGGTCATGCCCTGTTCCGGGCCGATGATGTGCACGATGCCCTGGCGCACATCGTCCATGGCGAAATAGGGCACGCCGAATTCATGGCAATTGGCGGCCAGCGTATCGATTTGAATTTTCGATTCCGGATCGTCCACGCCTTTGGCGCGGTTCAATGTCGGCACATTGTGATCGGCAACTGCCAGCGTCGCCTCGGGACGATGAACGCGGCGTCCGGCGGCGCGCAGGCCTTCGAAAGCCTGCGGGCTGGTCACCTCATGGACCAAATGCCGGTCGATATAGAGGACGCATGTTCCGTCGTCCTGCACGTCGACCAGATGGCTCTGCCAAACCTTATCGAAAAGCGTCTTGGCCATTCGTTCCTGTCCGATGAAGCGCGGTTCTCAAAAGCTGGTGTCGGGAACCGCGCGCGTCAACTGCCTGCAATACGTCTATGATTTCACGCCCGGCGCCTTCGGCTCGGGCCGGGCGGCAATCGCCTGCTCTTCCCGCGCGCGTTCCTCGGCAGCGGCCTGGGCGCTTTCCGCACCCGGAATGTACGCCGTCTTTTCGGCGATACGGGCGCGTTTTCCCGTGAGGCCGCGCAGATAATAGAGCTTGGCCCGCCGGACATGGCCGCGGCGCCCAACCTCGATCTTGTCCACCAGCGGCGAATAGATCGGGAAAACGCGCTCAACGCCTTCGCCATAGGAAATCTTGCGAACGGTGAAGGAAGAGTTGAGGCCGGCATTGCTCCGCCCGATGCAGACGCCCTCAAACACCTGGACGCGGCTGCGCTCGCCTTCCACCACCTTGACGTGGACGCGCAACGTATCGCCCGGGCCGAATTCCGGAATCTCTTTTCCTTCCGAAAGTTTCGCGACTTGTGCGTTTTCGAAATCCTGCATCAGCGTCATGGCGGTCACTCCTTCTCTCATCCCAATAAATTTCAGTTTCTAATGCTTGCGGCTTTTCACATAGGCGTCCCACAAATCGGGCCGCCGTTTCCGCGTCGTTTCCTCCGCCTGGCCCAAGCGCCAGGCCTTGATCTTCCCATGGTCGCCGGAAACCAGAATCTCCGGCACCGCCCGTCCTTGCCAAAGCTGCGGCCGGGTATAATGGGGATATTCGAGCAATCCCCGCTCGAAACTTTCTTCGTCCAGCGACTCCGCGGCGCCCACGACTCCGGGAAGCAACCGGACGCAGGCTTCGATCAGCGCAATCGCCGCGGTCTCGCCGCCGGACAGCACGAAATCGCCAAGACTGATCTCTTCGATTTCATGGGCTTCGAGCACCCGCTCATCCACCCCTTCGAACCGGCCGCAGAGTAAGATCACGCCCGGTCCGTCCGCCAATTCCCGCACCCGCGCCTGGGTCAGCAACCGGCCGCGCGGCGAGAGATAAATAAGAGGAGCCGAAGGATCGCGCGCAGCGCCAATCGCCGCATCGACGACATCCGGACGCATCACCATGCCGGGACCGCCGCCGAAAGGAGAATCGTCGACGGTGCGGTGTTTATCGCTGGCGAAGCCGCGGATGTCCACCGTCTCCAAGGCCCAGAGTCCGTCGCTCAAAGCTTTTCCGGTCAAGGAAATGCCGAGCGGACCGGGGAACGCCTCGGGGAAAATCGTCAGCACCCGCGCCGTCCATGCTGCTCCGTTCTTACGAGGCATGAGGCCTCCTTCGCCGAGACTTCGGCCCCGACGCCGGCTCGTCAATGAGTCCATCGGGCGGATCGATCACGATTCGCCCGCCTTCGATATCGACCACCGGAACGACCGTATTCGTGAACGGAATATCGAGCGTGCCGCCGCTTTTCCGCTTCACCTCGATCACATCGCCCGCTCCGAAATTGTGCACGGCGGTCACCGCACCCAGTTCCGTTCCGTCGCGAAGCTCGGCGGTCAATCCGATCAGATCCGCGTGATAAAATTCCTCTTCCGACAATTCCGGCAAAGCGCCGCGCGGAACAAAGAGCTTCGTGCCCTTCAGCGCTTCGGCGGCGTTTCGATTGTTGACGCCCTGGATCGCAGCGATCACCGCGCCTTTGGTCACGGCAGTCACCGTCAACGCGAACCGCTGCGTTCCCGCTTCATCAAAGAGCGCGCCATAGGAGGCCAATTTCGTGGCGTCCTCGGTAAAGCTCTTCACCTTCACCTCGCCCTTGATTCCATGCGCAGCGACGATCACGCCGACGCAAATGTTCTGCGTCGCTTGCATGTCGGGCACGGGATTGCGGGCGGTGCGCATGAATCGTTCCTATTCCAATCGTTCTTATTCCGCCGGGGCTTCGCTCGGCGCTTCCACCGGCGCTTCCGCCGGGGCTTCGGCAGCCTGAGCCGCGGCTTGCGCGGCGGCCTCGATCGCTGCTTTGCGCGTCTCTTCCTTCGCCTTCATCCGCTCGACGGTTTTTGCCTTCGGCTTGTCTTGGATGGTCTGCGGATAAATCTTCGGCGCCGGAACCACATTCGTGGTCGACAAAAACCGCGCGATGCGATCGCTCGGCGTCGCACCCTTCGACAGCCAATACTTAATTCGCTCCATATCGAGCTTCAGACGCTCCGGATGCTCCTTGGGCAGCAGCGGGTTATAGGAACCCACGCGCTCGATGAAGCGGCCGTCGCGCGGCGAGCTGGATTCGGCGATGACGACGCGGAAATAGGGACGATTCCTCGCCCCGGCACGGGACATGCGTATCTTCACGGACATTTCGGTTTTTCTCCCTCCTCTGGGACGTTGATGCTTTGTCGGTGACCAAAAAACTCAGCGTGGCGGAAAGCCGGGAAAGCCGTGACGCATGAACGCCTTGGGACCAAGCTTTCCCATTTGCTTCATCGCCCGGTTCATATCCAGGAACTGCTTGAGCAGGCGGTTGACGTCTTCGACGCGCGTGCCCGAGCCGGCGGCAATGCGGCGCTTGCGCGAGGCATTCAACAATTTGACATCGCGCCGCTCGGCCGGAGTCATGGACGAAATGATCGCGCGCTGGCGCTTGATGATCGAGTTGTCGATCCCCGCCTGGTCGAGCTTGCTCTGCAACTTGTTCACGCCCGGCAGCATGCCGATCAGCGCCGAGATCCCGCCCATCTTGGTAAGCTCGGCGAGCTGGCCTGCGTAATCTTCGAGGTCGAGGCCTTGTTTCGCCGCTTTCTTGGCGATCCGCTCGGCTTTTTCGCGATCGACGGTTTCCGCCGCCCGCTCGACGAGCCCGACGATATCGCCCATGCCCAAAATCCGTCCGGCGATCCGTTCCGGATTGAAGACCTCGAGGGCATCCATTTTTTCGCCGACGCCGATGAATTTGATCGGGCAATGGGTGACGGCGCGCATCGAAAGCGCCGCCCCGCCCCGCGCATCGCCATCGGCGCGCGTCAACACGATTCCGGTCAGCTTCAGTTTCGCCGCGAATTGCGAAGCGACATTGACCGCGTCCTGTCCGGTCAGGGAATCGGCAACCAGCAAGGTTTCGGCCGGATGGACCGCGGCTTCGATCTGCGCCGCCTCATCCATCAATTCGTCATCGATATGGAGCCGGCCGGCGGTATCGAGCAGCACGATATCGAATCCTTCGAGCTTCCCCGATTCAATGGCACGCTTGGCAATCGTCACCGCATCTTCACCGGCAACGATCGGCAGCGTTGCGACACCGGTTTGCCTTCCCAGCACCGCCAATTGCTCTTGGGCTGCCGGGCGGCGCGTATCGAGGGAAGCCATCAAAACTTTCTTGCGCTCGCGCGATTGCAACCGAAGCCCAAGCTTTGCCGTCGTGGTGGTTTTGCCGGAGCCTTGCAAGCCGACCATCAAAACGGGAACAGGGGGATTGGCGGCGAGATTGATCGCCGAAGCCTCGCTTCCGAGCGCTGAAACCAATTCATCGTGAACGATCTTGACGACCATCTGCGCGGGGTTGATCCCGCGAATGACCTCTTCGCCGACCGCTTTCAGCGAAACCCGCCCCAGCAGATCCTTGACCACCGGCAGGGCGACATCGGCTTCGAGCAACGCAACCCGCAGCTCGCGCATAGCGCCCGCGACGTCGGCTTGCGACAAAGCACCTCGGCGCTTCAGCCGGTCGAAAACCTCGCCCAAACGGCCGGTCAGTTGATCGAACATCGTCGGTTCTTACGCTCCAAACCCACTAAACTCACCTGGCCATCGCTCGGCCAAACGCACAAAGCCGAAAACGCCAGTGCGCGAAACTCGCGGACTGGCGGACCCCCTCGGGGGCAAACGGCCTAAAACTCTGGCTAGGCGGGCCGGACAATAGGTCTTCCAACTTCCCCGAGTCAAGGCGGACCGGGCCGAAACCCTTGGAAATCCTGTGGACTCGCCTGCTTTCGGGGCCATATATGGCGGGCTATGGACGGGGTCCCCTTCATTAAAATGCATGGGCTTGGCAATGATTTCGTGGTGCTCGACACCCGCGAGATGCCGTTGCGACTCAATGCCGCTCAAGTCCGCGGTATCGCCGACCGGCATAAGGGGGTCGGCTGCGACCAGGTGATCGTGATCGAGAAAACCGATACCGGCCTTGCCGATGTGGGCATGCGGATTTTCAACGCCGATGGCGGCGAGGTCGAGGCCTGCGGCAACGCTTCGCGCTGTGTCGCCGCCCTGCTGATGGAAGAGCTGAACCGGGACCATCTCATCATCGAAACCAAGGCCGGGTTGTTGGACGCCGAAGGCCAGGCCAATGGCGCGATCACCATCGATATGGGCCGGGCCAAGCTCGATTGGCGCGATATTCCGCTCCGTGAAGCGATGGATACCTTGCACCTGCCGTTGTCCTTGGGGCCGCTCAGCGATCCCGCTGCGGTCAATATGGGCAATCCCCACGCGGTGTTCTTCGTCAAAGATGCGGAAGCGATCGATCTTGCTACTTTGGGTCCGAAGCTCGAACGGCACGCGATGTTTCCCGACCGCGCCAATATCGAAATCGCACAAATCATATCGCCCGAGAAAATTCGTGTGCGCGTCTGGGAGCGGGGCACCGGCATCACGCTGGCTTGCGGAACCGGTGCCTGCGCGGCGCTGGTCGCCGCCAACCGGCGCGGGTTGGCATCGCGCAAAGCCGACATCGTGCTCGACGGCGGTGTTCTTACGATCGAATGGCTGAAAGACGAGCACGTGTTGATGAGCGGTCCGGCGGCGATCAGCTTCAAGGGTCAGCTTGCCAAGGAATTGCTGTCGTGACCGCGCCCGGCATTTTACGCGACGCGCCGGCGGACGATGTGGAAGTCATCAGCTTCGGCTGCCGCCTCAATGCTTATGAATCGGAAGCCATCAAGAATCTGGCGCGCGGCAGCGGGCTCAAGAACGCGGTGATCGTCAATACTTGTGCGGTGACCGCCGAAGCCGAACGCCAGGCGCGGCAAGCGATCCGCAGCGCCAAGCGCAAGCGTCCCAACTCGCGAATCATCGTCACCGGCTGTGCGGCCCAAGTGAACCCGCAGGATTTCGCCGATATGGGCGAGGTCGATCTGGTTCTAGGCAATATCGAGAAGCTGGAACGGGTGAATTACCGGAACGCATTCGCGGTCGACACGCCGAAGATCGCGGTCAACGACATCATGAGTGTTCGCGAAACCGCCGGCCATTTGGTCCCCGGCTTCGAGGGCCGCGCCCGTGCTTTCGTCCAGGTTCAGCAAGGCTGCGATCACCGTTGCACCTTTTGTATAATTCCTTTCGGCCGCGGCAATTCCCGCAGTGTGCCGCTGGGCGAGATCGCGGCCCAGGCGAAGATGCTGGTCAAGAACGGCTACCGTGAAATCGTCCTGACCGGCGTCGATATTTCGTCATTCGGCGGCGATTTGCCGGGAACGCCGAGCCTAGGTCAAATGGTCCGCCGCTTGCTCTCGAATGTTCCCGAGATCGAAAGACTGCGGCTTTCTTCCATCGATCCGGCCGAAGTCGACGATGATTTGCTCGATCTGTTCGCCAATGAAGACCGGCTGATGCCGCATCTTCACTTAAGCCTGCAATCCGGCGACGACATGATCCTGAAACGCATGAAGCGCCGCCACTCGCGCCATCAAGCCATCGAGCTTTGCGCGCGGCTTCGCGAGCTTCGTCCCGACATCGTCTTTGGCGCCGATTTGATCGCCGGGTTCCCGACCGAATCGGAGTCGATGTTCGAGAACAGTGTGGCGATGATCGGCGACTGCGATCTTGTCTGGCTTCACGTGTTTCCCTATTCGCCGCGGCCCGGCACGCCGGCGTCCCGCATGCCGCGCGTTCATCCCGGCACCGTCAAGGTCCGCGCGGCGAAGTTGCGGTCAACGGCAAACGACGCGCGCAATCGATATTTCCAAAGCCGGATCGGGACCCGCGCACGGGTGCTGGTCGAACGGGAAGATTTCGGGCGGTCGGAACATTTCGCGCCGGTCAGGCTTGCGACGCCTAGCCATCCGGGCACGGTCGTCCCGGTCGGAATTGCATCGGCCAATAGCGACGAATTGCTGGGCGAGATCGCGCGGTGACGCTTACGGCCGGCGGCGAAAAGACCGGATGGTTCGGCCGGATGCGGGCGGGGCTTAACCGCTCGGCCTCAAAATTGAGCGACGGGTTGAGCGGGCTTTTTACCGGCAAGCGCGCCGCCGCCGAAACCATCCAAGACCTTGAAGAGTTGTTGATCGCCGCCGATCTCGGACCCGTTGTCGCGGCCAAGCTCGCAAGCGATCTTTCCAAGATCCGCTTCGATCGCGATTCGGCCGAACAGGAAGTTCGCGAAACCTTGGTCCGCGATATTACGGCGATACTCGAGCCGGTGGCGAAGCCGCTCATCATCGATTCCAAGCTCAAACCCCATGTCGTGTTGATCGCCGGCGTCAACGGCACCGGCAAGACGACAACCATCGGCAAGTTGGCGAAATTCTACAGCGGCCAGAATTTGCGCGTGATCTTGGCCGCCGGCGATACCTTCCGCGCGGCAGCGATCGAGCAGCTGAAAATCTGGGGGATGCGCACGAACACAGCCGTCATCGCCAGCGAGCCTAACAGCGATGCCGCAGCGCTTGCCCACGATGCGTTCGTGCAGGCGCAAGAACTCGAAGCCGATCTATTGCTGATCGATACCGCGGGACGCCTGCACAATAAGGCCGATTTGATGGCGGAATTGCAGAAGATCGCCCGCGTCCTCAAAAAGATCGATCCCGCCGCGCCTCATAGCGTCGTTCTCGTGCTCGATGCGACGACCGGACAAAACGCGATCAATCAGGTCGAAACCTTCCGCAGCATGATCGACCTCACCGGCCTGATCGTCACCAAGCTCGACGGATCGGCGCGGGGCGGCGTGCTGGTGGCGCTGGCGGAAAAATTCAAATTGCCGGTGCATGCGATCGGCGTCGGCGAGGGCGTCGATGATTTGCGTCCGTTCGACGCCAATCAATTCGCCCGCGCGCTGCTCGGATTCGAAAATTGAGGATCCGCGGCGAGAGCCGCGTCTAGACGAGAATATCGAGGATGGCGCCCGGCCGGTAATAGCGGCTCGGATTGAGCGCCGGCGAGGCCGATGAATTGGCTGATGGGTTCGACGGTTGGTTCCCCGCCTTCTGGTTAGCCGCCTTTTGGGCCGGCTGAACCGATGACGTAGGCGCAACTCTCGGCTTCACCGTGATGCGATTCACGGGGAGCGAGGCAATCGCGTTCAATACGTCGGCGCTGGGTTTAATCGACATCGATCGGCCGGATCGGGAAACCGACAAGCTAGGACAAGCCGACAAACTAGGGTGGGGCCCTTAACGAAGCCTTAATAGAGAGGGTTAATGGGTGCGCCCAAGGGTCTAGGGGCCCGGCTTGTAACTGATTCGCCAGATCTTTTCGCCCACATCATCGGCCACCAGCAGGCTCCCATCGGAGGCCACCGCCAGGCCCACGGGCCGGCCCCAAACTTCAGCACTGACTGTGCCGCTGGCCCAAAATCCGGTCATGAATGACTCGTAATAGCCTTGCGGGCGCCCATCCTTGAACGGCACCCGCGCCACCATATAGCCCCGCGGTGCCGCGGCATTCCAGGAACCGTGCAAAGCAACGAAAGCGTCGCCTTTATATTCCTTCGGAAACTGGGTGCCCTCATAAAAGGCGAGACCCAAGGGCGCCGAATGCGACTCAAAAAGCAGATCGGGAACAATCGCCTTGGCAACCAGATCGGGTCGCCTGAATGCGAAATTCGGCTGAGGGTGGGCGCCCAAATAGGAATAAGGCCAGCCGTAGAAACCGCCCTTTTGAAGCCGCGTGAGATAATCCGGAACGAGGCCATCGCCGAGCGTATCGCGTTCATTGACCACGACATAAAGATCGTTGGTTTCCGGATAAAAGGAGATTCCGACCGGATTGCGCAGGCCGCTGGCGAAAGTGCCGAGCGGCTTACCGTCGACAGCGAATTGCTGAACCGTCGCGCGCGGCGGCGGATCCTCGCCGATATTGCTGGCGGAGCCGACGGTCACAAAAAAACTGTTGCCGTCGGGAGCAAAAGCGATGTTGCGCGTCCAATGGCCGGTGCCATCGCCCAGCGCATGGGGCGCCGTCAATGGTTCCGGCTTTGCCGCGGCCTTGGTCTGGCCCGGCTCATAGGGAATGCGCCAGACTTTGTCGATATCGGCGACATAAAGAAAACCGGGGCGGAACGCCAGCCCATGGGGTTCGTTGAATCCATCGGCGAATGTCGTGACCAGATCGGCCTTGCCGTCGCCCTTGCTGTCGCGAAGGAGTGTGACCCGGCCCTCCGAGGGCTGAGTCAGAAACACGTCGCCATTGGGCGCCACCGCCAGCCAGCGCGCATCGGCCAGAGTCTCGGCAAAAATGTTGACCTGAAAACCGGGCGGCAGCTGGGGCATGGCGCCGGCGGGCGCCTGGATAATGCGCGCCGGATTGGGCACGCTTTTTGTCGCAAACGGTCCTGGAAGTTCGCCGATTCGGACTTCAATTCTTGTACCGGGCGCGCGGTCGGCGGCGAATCCGGTCGTCGCTCCAAGCGCGGCGCAAAGAACAAGTACGGAATAAGCGACAGGACGGAGCACAGGCAAATCCGGGAAGAATTACGGGTGATTATAGCATGAACCCCGGCCGCTTCAGGTTTGTTCCCGTCCGCACCCTATTCAAAAAAAGCAAGTTTTTAAAAGCCTTAGCGGCCATCGCGCGGGCCCGTGACGCGAACCTCCTTAACCAATTGATAAGCGGTCGCAGTCTATCTTGGCTCGCTTAGGGTCTGCGCCGGGATTGCCCCGGCCAAAGCATTGCCCCTCCGATCGCAGGAACCTTACAGGAGAGACCGTGGCCAGAAATTCCGCCAAGTCGGCGTTGGGAACTTCGGCACCCACCGGCCCCTCCACCGCGAGAACGCCGCGTACGCTCGCCACCTCCGGCGACATCGAATATCTGATTCAACTCGCGCGTAACAAATCGACGGCGGCGCGCAATGAACTTGCGAGCTCGATCAACGATCTGTTTCTCGGCCGGCATGAGGTTTTGAGCGACCGCGAGCGCGAGCTCATGAACGACATTCTGCGCCACCTCATTCACGACGTGGAAATGTCGGTGCGGCGCGATCTGGCGGAGCGGCTCTCCCAGAATCCCCACGCCCCGCGCGATTTGATCCGGGCATTGGCCAATGACGATATCGAAGTGGCACATCCGATTTTGGCGCGAAGCCATGTGCTTCATAACCTCGATCTCATCGAAATCATCCGCCACCGCACGCTGGAGCATCAATTGGCGATTGCGATGCGTGAAGATGTTCCGGAAGACGTCGCCGAGGCCCTGGTGGGAACCGGGCAGGACGACGTGATTACGGCGCTCATCGAAAATCCGAGCGCCAGGATTTCGCGCACCACCATGGAATATCTGGTCGACCAATCGAAGCGGATCGACCGCTTTCAGAATCCGCTCATATCGCGGCCCGATCTCGGACCCGATCTCGCCAAGAAGATGTATTGGTGGGTGTCGGCGGCGCTCCGTCAGCACATCGTCGAGAATTTTGAAGTCGACGCGACCGACATCGATAACACTATTGAGTCGGCTGTGAGCGAAGCCTTGCGCGAGGTCGTCAATTACGACCCGGCGCAAACCAAGCCGTTCGAGCTTGCCGACCGGCTGGCGGAAGCCAAGGCGATCACGCCCAAACTCCTGATCCAGGTTTTGCGCCAAGGCGAAATCAACCTGTTCGAGGCGCTGTTCGTGAAATTGACGGGAATGCGCCTAACGCTGGCGCGCCGCGTCTTGTTCGAGCAAGGCGGCGAAGGCTTGGCCGTTGCGTGCAAAGCCGTCGGCATCGGACGTTCCGAATTTTCGACACTCTTTGTGTTGAGCCGCCGGGCGCGGCCGGGGATCGATCCGCCGACCTACCAAGAGTTGAATGCCGTAATCGATTTCTACGACCGGGTCGACCCAGCCGCGGGCGAAGCCGTGCTGCAGCGCTGGCGCCGCGACCCCGGCTATCTCGACGGCATCCGCCGCATCGAATTGAACGCCCTGGAAGCCACGCGCTCCAAGGAATAGTACCGCTCGCTTCGCCTTACTTGCGGCACCCCGCATCGGAGTTTAGAGTCATCCTCGGTCAAGTGATCTTGATGAGGAATGGCCATGCGAGCGTTCTTTTCTGTTTTTCTGCTCTCAGTGCCGATTTTTCTTGCTGGGGCGACGGCACCGGCGGCGGCAGAAACGCAGCCTATGATCGCCGGTCAAGCGGTCGGAATCGTTTTCTCCGAAATCGAGAAGCGCCTGATCCGCGATTATTTCGTTCGGCATACCGATGTCGCGGGAGTCGAAGGCGACGAAGGCGCGTCTGAGACTGGCAAGGGCAAGAGCGGCCAGCTTCCACCCGGGCTTGCCAAACGCGATCACCTGCCGCCCGGCCTTGAAAAGCACATCGAGAAAAACGGCGTTCTGCCACCGGGTCTAGCCAAACGCAATCTTCCGTCCGGTCTCGTTGCCAAGCTTCCTGCCGCGCATCCGGGGACGGAGCGTAAAATCGTCGGCAACGATGTCGTTTTGCTTGAACAGGGAACCGGCGTTGTTCTCGATATTCTCGAGGGCGCCCTGCAACGCAAGCACTGACAAAATTTTTGCGCGCAGCCTCTAGAAGCGATAGCCGTATTGGAGGCCGAGCGTATTCATGCCCTCGTTCTCCTTGGCGAGAATGTGTCCCTGCGATATGTGATCGAGCAAGACGGACACGCTGTGCGGCCCGTAGAAATTCCAGCCCAATTCCACCGCCTCGCGGAATAGCACGTTCGAGCCAAGCTGTTTGGTTTTCGGCGGGCCACCGGCGAGGTGGTGATTGTCATTGAACGAAAGTCCGAACGCCGGATCGACGAAGAAATCTTTGAAGAACCAAAATTCCCAAACGATGCCGGTATAAACCTGATTGGTCGCATTCTTGTTGTTGATGTGGAATCCGATGTTCGGCCGCGGCGAGGCCATGAAGTCGAGCCAATCGATGGGCAGGAACCGGATTTCGCCGCCGAAGTCCACACCCGGCTCCTTCTTGCGGGCAAAGATGCTGTTGTCATCATGGTTGGCTACTCCAAGCTCGACCATGCTGATGTATCCCAAGAGCGGTTGCCCGTAATGCTGGTCCTCGTCCGAAGCGGCAGCGACGTTTTCGTTCTGATCGGTGGCGGCGGTTTGAACCGGCGGCGGCGTGTAGACCGGCGCTCCGGGCGGCGGTGCATAGCCCGGCGCCGAATTTGCCGCTGATGGTGCGTAAGCCGGCGCTGCCGGCGGTGCGTAAGCCGGGGGCGGAGAAGGTGCGTAAGCCGGGGGCGGAGAAGGTGCGTAAGCCGGGGGCGGAGAAGGTGCGTAAGCCGGGGGCGGAGAATAAGCCGGGGGCGGCGCATACGATGGTGCCGGTGACATGCCGGGTGGCGCCGGCTGTTCCGACAGCGTAGCCATCGGCATCGACGAATAGAGAGGTGTTGGCGGCGGCGGCATGTAATTGGGCACCGGACCATAATTGGGCATCGGCGGCGGGGGCACGTAGCCGGGTTCGGTTCCAATGGCATAGTCGGGTCCGCCGCCACCCGGAAGATGGGCAAAAGGCGTGCTGCCCGCGGTGCTCTGCCCGGAATAAGGCATCAGATCGGAATACGGTCCGTAAGGCCCTTCAACGGGATAGGACCTGGTCGCATAGGCCGGGCGCGGCGCTTGAGCGGGAGCCTGGGCAGGAGCGGGCGGAGGATAGGAGGGCAAGTCCTGGGCGCGAACCGCCCAAGGTGCCGCCGCGCATAGAGCGGCGAGCGCAAATAAGCTGCTGCGCTTGAACCCCGTTGTCATGGAATGGCAATCCCCCGTATTGCGGCCCATCATACTGAATCCACGGACTTGCTCTAGCGGTTTTCTCCGGCGCCCGCCCCCGCTCTTATGCCACCCGCGGCCAGGAGGTATCATGGCGCCCATGGCGCGCTCCGATCGAATCCCTGAACCCCTGCCGGAGTCGCTTCCGCTGCTCTCTTTCGGATTTCGGCCTTTCTTCTTGATGGCGGCAATTTTCTCGCCCCTCGCCATCCTCATATGGCTCGGTATTTTTTCCGGAATTGCTGCTCCCGTCTCCGATTACCCGCCCAATCTTTGGCACGGGCATGAAATGCTGTTCGGCTACGCGGTCGCGGTGCTGAGCGGCTTTTTCCTGACCGCGGTGCCGAATTGGACGGGCGCACAACCCATTCGCGGCCGGAAGCTGGCGGCGCTCTGCATCATCTGGCTTGCCGGGCGCATTGCCATCTGGTCGGTGCCGGCTTGCCCCCCGGCATTGGCGGCGGCGATTGACTTGCTGTTCCTGCCTGCCCTTGCGGTCACTGTTCTTCCGGCGCTCCGCCAAGCGCCGCCGCGCAATCGCATGTTCCTGGTCATTCTCGGATTGTTGACCGCCGCCAATCTTCTCTTTCATCTCGAAGCGTTGGGAATAGCGCAAACCGGAAGAGCCGGCATTCTTCTCGGCGTCGATCTCTTCGCGCTGCTCATATCCATTGTCGGCGGCAGGGTGACGCCCGCCTTCACCGCGAGTGCTTTAAAGCTGCGATTCGAATCAAGAAATTTAGCGGTCCCCGAAATTCGGAGCCGGACCTTGCTCGACCGCGCTTCGATGCTTTCGGTGGCACTCGTCGCATTGTGCGATCTTGCGATTCCCAACGACCTTTTGATCGGGCTCCTGGCATTGGCGGCCGCAGCGCTGAATGCGTGGCGGCTGGCGGGTTGGCAGACGCGTCACGTCCTAGACGAGCCGCTGCTCTGGGCGATGCATCTTGGCTATGCGTGGCTGGTTATCGGTCTCGCCGTGAAGGGATTGGCGGCCCTCACCGGATTCCTGCCCTCAAGCATTGCCATTCACGGCATCACCATCGGCGCCATCGGCACCATGACCTTGGCGATCATGAGCCGCGCTTCGCTCGGTCACACCGGGCGCAAGCTCGCGGCGGGCCGGACTCTTGCCGTCGCCTATCTTCTTGTCTCGGCCGCGGCGCTCGCCCGCCTCTTTCTTCCCTTGGCATTCCCGAGTAACTATATCGCCTCTATGGTGATTGCCAGCGGTCTATGGGTCGTTGCGTTCATCGTGTTTGGAGCGATCTTTGTCCCCATTTTCGTCGGTCCCAGAATCGATGGCCCAAGTCTCGATCGGTAAGAGTCTCGATCGGTAAGAGTCTCGATCGGTAAGAGTCTCGATCGGTAGCGGAAGCGAAGGCCTGCGCATGAAATTACATTTTGATTATGGGTATTATGGCCTGAATTTTCCGATTGACACATATCGCCCCTGTAGAAATACTCCCTACTAATTCTATAGAGAAACAGATGTTATCGAAGAAAACGAAATATGCGTTGCGGGCACTGTTGATGTTAGCGGAGCAAGAGGACGCGGAGATGATCCAGGTTTCGGACATCGCGCAGCG
This sequence comes from Alphaproteobacteria bacterium, assembly GCA_041479345.1. Taxonomy (GTDB): domain Bacteria; phylum Pseudomonadota; class Alphaproteobacteria; order DATDPM01; family DATDPM01; genus DATDPM01. The sequence continues at coordinate 2,032 of JBGOXX010000027.1, read as the reverse complement.
CCAAAAGGCGCCGAAAAAATTCCTTGAGCTCATCCTGCTCGAGTTGAAGAAGCACGGATTGCTTTACAGCCAGCGTGGCAAGAACGGCGGCTATGTCCTGGCCAAGCCGGCGAGCGAAATCTATTTCGGGCAAATCATCCGCATTATGGACGGGCCGCTGGCGCCTATTCCCTGCGCAAGCCTGACCGGCTATCGCCGGTGCGTCGATTGCGAAAATGAGGCGAAGTGTCCGATTCGCCGCGTCATGCGGAAGGTTCGCGATGCGATGTCGGAGATCCTGGACAAAACCTCGATCGCCGATGCGCTCGGATCTTCGGGGCGCAAATTCCGCCGCGCTCACGGACTCTAAAAAATTGTTGTCGCCACCGTGATGGGGTTTTTTTGACTTATTACACTACTAAATGAATAGAGTTACTGGATTTGCAAGGCGGTTCGGGGTTCTGGCATTATCTTTGGAGGGATGACCATGCGTATTAGGACGGGGATCAAACGCATCGCATTGGCCGTGGGGGCCCTAGCCCTTTGGGCGAGTTCGGCGACGGCGGTGCGTGCCGAGACCGAGCTTTTGAACGTCTCTTACGATCCGACTCGCGAATTTTATCAGGAATACAACGCGGCTTTCGCCAAGCATTGGAAGGAAACCGCCGGCGAGGACGTCGTCATCAAGCAGTCACATGGCGGTTCGGGCAAGCAAGCTCGCGCCGTCATCGACGGCCTCCAAGCCGATGTGGTGACGCTGGGTCTTGCTTATGACATCGACGAGATCGCCGAGCGCGGCCATCTCCTCGATACCGGGTGGCAAGCGCGCCTTCCCGAACACAGCTCGCCATACACCTCGACCATCATCTTCCTGGTGCGAAAGGGGAATCCGAAAGGCATTCACGACTGGAACGATCTGGTGAAGCCGGGCATTGCGGTCATCGCGCCCAATCCGAAAACTTCCGGCGGCGCGCGCTGGGATTATCTGGCGGCTTGGGGTTATGCCCTTCGCCAAAATAACAACTCCGAAGACGCCGCCAAGGATTTCGTGACCAAGCTTTATAAAAACGTGCCGGTGCTCGATACCGGAGCGCGCGGATCGACCACCACTTTTGCCCAGCGCGGCATCGGCGACGTGCTGGTCACGTGGGAAAACGAGGCATTTTTGGCGCTGAAGGAATTCGGCGGCGATAAATTCGAAGTCGTTGTTCCCTCCGTCAGCATTCTGGCCGAACCGCCGGTCGCCGTCGTGGACAAGGTCGCCGACGCGCACCGCACGCGCAAGGTGGCGGAAGCCTATCTACAATATCTCTATTCACCAGAAGGTCAGGAAATCGCGGCCAAGAATTTCTATCGGCCGCGCGATCCGGACGTGGCCTCGCGCTACGCCGGTAAATTTCCGAAGCTCGATCTGTTCACGGTCGATGACGTGTTCGGCGGCTGGAAAAAAGCGCAATCCACGCATTTCGCCGATGGCGGAATCTTCGATCAAATCACCGGGGCGGCAAGCCACTAGCCCCGACTGACAGCGCCGGGCGTTACCCGGTATTCCGACAATCCAGCATGATTAGGGAGATCACCATGTCTCAGGGGGAGTCGCATGCGCGTAGCCCACGCTCGATACGAGCGAAGTCACCCATCGAACGCCGCCGCGGCCGCGTCACATACGCGGCGTGGACGGCCGCAGCCGGGGTTGCGTGGCTGCCCGCCCTAGCCACAGCAGCCACGCAACCGCCGGCCCAAATTCCGCAACAACAAGCCGCGGCGCCTGCGCCGCAAATCGATCCGGCGGTCCAACAACGCTTGGACGAGCTCGAAAAAAGCATCCAGGCTATTCGCGACGACGTCACGGATGTTCGCACCGAACAGCAAAAACCGGCCCCGCCCGGCAACAAGATCACGACGAAAGGCGGGCTTCAGGTCCAAACCGACGACGGCCAATTTTCATTCCAGGCCATCGGCCGGCTGCAGGTCGACGCCGCCTTCTACAATCAGGACAAATCGAAACTCGGTGACGGCGTGCAGCTGCGGCGCGCCCGTCTGGGTGCGCAGG
>JBGOXX010000026.1:0-20098 GCA_041479345.1 Alphaproteobacteria bacterium | reverse complement strand
TGGGCGACGCTCAACACCATTCGCGCCGTCTTGAAGGACGTGCGGATGCGGGAACAGACGGGCGTTATCCAGCAGGAGGTCGCGAAGATGATGGACGACGTGATCCGGCTCGCCGATCGCGCCGCCAATCTCCAGCGGCATTTTGATCAGGCGGTCGAAGACGTCCGCCAAATCCGCACCTCGACGGAAAAGATCGCGGCCAAGGGCGAAAAGATCCGGGAGGTCGAGCTTGAAGAGACCGAGACGCCGGCCTTGGCCCCGCCGCGGGCTGTGGAAGGGAGCTAGCTCGCGACACGGCGGGCTTTCAGCGCCGCCGATAGCGTTCCTTGATCGAGGTAATCGAGTTCGCCGCCAACCGGCAGGCCATGCGCAAGCCTGGTCACCTTGATTCCCGAAGGCGCCAGCCGGTCGGCAACGTAATGGGCCGTGGTTTGTCCATCCACCGTCGCATTCATGGCGAGAATCACTTCGGATATCTCACCCTGCTCGACCCTGGCAACGAGCTTTCCGATCGAGAGATCGTCCGGCCCGATGCCATCGAGCGCCGATAGCGTTCCGCCCAACACATGATAGAGCCCGCGGAAAGCGCCCGAGCGCTCCATTGCCCACAGATCGCCGACTTCTTCGACGACGCAGACCATTCCGCGCTCGCGCTTTGCATCCCCGCAGATCGCACAAGGGTCGCGGGTATCGAGATTGCCGCAGACGCTGCAGCTTCGCATATTGGCGGCGGCGTCCTTCAAGGCCCCGGCCAGCGGCTCGAGCAAGGTCTCTTTGCGTTTGATGAGAAAGAGCGCGGCACGGCGCGCCGAACGGGGTCCAAGACCCGGCAGCTTCGCCAGCAACTCGATCAATTTCTCGATTTCGGACCCGGCCATGCGCCGGTGCTGCCCCTTAGAACGGAAGCTTGAAGCCGGGGGGCAATGACAGCCCGCCCATGAGTTTGGTCGTCTCTTCCGCCATTCGAGCCTCGGCCTTGGTCCGCGCGTCGTTGATCGCGGCAATGACCAAATCCTCGAGGACTTCCTTTTCCGCCGGATCGATCAGCTTCGCATCCAAGGCGATGCGCCGGGCTTCACCTTTGCAGGTCATCGTGACAACAACCATGCCGGCACCCGATTGCCCGGTGACTTCCTCGGTTTCCAGGCGCTTCTGCAATTCGCCCATCCGCGCCTGCATTTCCTGAGCCTGCTTCATCATTTGGCCGAGATTCTTCACGGCTGATCGTCCTCCGTGTTGGTGACCGGAGCGGCCGTGACTCGCGGCTGAACCCGCTCGATGACAGCACCAGGAAAGGTTTCCAAGACCGCGCGCACCAGCGGATCGGCGGTAACGCGCGTCCGCGCATCGGCGTTTTTTTGCTCGGACTGTTCTTTGAGCGTGGGTGCGCCTTCGCCGTGTGAAACCGTGACGACCCAGCGCCGCCCGGTCCAGCGGCCCAACAGCTCGCTCATGCGATTGGCGAGATGGGCCGGTGCGTGCGGTCTGGGCCGGATTTCGATGCGTCCCGGCTCGAAATGAACGAGATGGACGTCGGTCACCAGATGCGCATGCAAAATCGCTTCGCGACGGGCGGCGAACAGCGCAACCGCTGCGTCGAAATTTTCCACCGGCACCGGTTCGGCCGTCACCGATTCGATTGGGGCCGATTCGCCGATTTGCAGGACCGGCTCACTTTCCGAACGGAGCTGGGGAACCGGGCTCAGCATCGCGGCACTGCCCCCGCCGACGGCGCGCGGCCGGTCGTCCGAATAACTTTCAGCATCGTCCATTCGCCGCGACGGCGCCGGGCGAATTTTTGGCGTGCCGCCATTGCCCCGTGCCGGCGCGCCGGCGGAGGTGCCGGCAGGGCTGGACGCCGCGCCCGACGCATTCTCCGACAAATGCCGGACCAATTCGGCGGGCGGCGGAAGCTCGGCGGCGTAAGCCAGACGAACCAGGATCATTTCGGCGGCATCGATGGGGGCCGGGGCATATTGCATCTCGCCCAAACCCTTCAGCAGCATCTGCCAAGCCCGAGCCAAGGCCGCGACCGAGAGCTTTTCCGCCATCTCCGCTCCGCGCTTGCGTTCGGCGGCCGGCACTTCCGGCGCATCGGCAACCCCGGGAACGAGCTTCAGGCGCGTCAGCCAATGGCAAATTTCCAGAAGGTCGCTCACGACCACGGTCGGATCCGCCCCATTCGCATAAAGCTTTGACAGCAGATCGAGAGCGGACGCCACTTCGCCGGCCATGACCCGGTCAAAGAGATCGATGATGAGGCCGCGGTCGGCCAGCCCCAGCATGTCGCGAACTTGACTCTCGTCGACGGTCTCGCCCGGTTCTCCCGATCCATGGGCAATCGCGGTATCGAGAAGCGAGAGCCCATCGCGCACCGAACCATCCGCGGCGCGGGCGATGAGTGCCACGGCCTCGGGGGCTATTTTCGCGTCCTCGAGCTCTGCGATGCGCGCCAGATGGGCGGTCATGATGTCGAGCTCCACGCGCTTCAAATCGAAGCGCTGGCAACGCGAGAGTACGGTCACCGGCACGCGCCGGATTTCAGTGGTCGCAAATATGAATTTGACGTGCTCGGGCGGTTCTTCAAGCGTCTTCAGCAAGGCATTGAACGCCTGTTTCGAGAGCATGTGGACTTCGTCGATGATGTAAACCTTGTAACGCGCCGAAACTGGACGGTAACGCACGCCATCGATCAGTTCGCGGATGTCGTCGACCCCGGTACGGCTCGCCGCGTCCATTTCGATGACATCGACATGCCGGTCTTCGGCGATCGCGACGCAATGTTCGCAAACGCCGCAAGGTTCGGCCGTCGGCCCGCCTTTGCCGTCGGGGCCGACGCAATTGAGGGCTCGCGCGATGATTCGGGCGGTGGTGGTTTTGCCCACGCCGCGCACGCCGGTCAGGACGAAGGCGTGGGCCAAACGTCCGGTCGCAATCGCGTTCTTCAGGGTGCGAACCATCGCATCCTGGCCGATCAGGCCAGCAAAGCTGGCGGGACGATGTTTGCGCGCCAGAACGAGATAAGGAGCGTTTTTGTCGCGTTCCGTCATGACTCCGGAGCGCGCTTTAGGGCGCGCGATCGAGGCGGCAAAGGGTGGGAGGTTGGTCGATCGACCCGAACCAATCTCGTTACGGTTGCTTCCTTCCGGACCTGGCCGGGTTGGCGAGCAGCCCGTCCGCCACCAACCTCCCGGGGCATTATAACAGGACGGATCGAGTGAGTCGCAAGGCCGTTAAAGACGACGATAATTCAGGGCTTTGTCCGGCCGCGGAAACGGAACGGATCGGCGTAATAGACGCCGAGGATCTTCACCTCATGGGAGAAGAAGGCCAGCTCTTCGAAAGCCAGCCGCAAATTGCGCTGTTTCGGGTGGCCTTCGACATCGGCATAAAACTGGGCCGAGGTGAAATTCCCGCCGATCAAATAGCTTTCGAGTTTCGTCATATTGACGCCGTTGGTGGCAAACCCGCCCAAGGCCTTGTAGACAGAGGCCGGCACGTTGCGGACGCGAAACACAAAGGTGGTCACCACCGGACCCTTGGCCGGATCGGGGTCGATCGGCTTTCGCGAGAACACCAGGAAGCGCGTGGTGTTGTGCTCGGCATCCTCGATACCCGACTGAAGCGAGCGCAGACCGTAGATTTTCCCGGCGAGAGCCGAAGCGATGGCGGCGGCGCTGCGATCGCCCATCCGCGCGACTTCGGCCGCGGCGCCGGCGGTATCGGCGTGGACCACCGGCTTCAAGCGATGGGCATGGATGAACCGCCGGCATTGAGACAGGGCGTGGACATGGCTGTGCACGGTTTTGATATCGGACTTCTTCGCGCCGGGAACGACCAGCAGATGATGATTCACCCGCTGGAAATGCTCGGCGACGATATGAAGGGCGGTATGCGGCAACAGCTGATAGATCTCGGCCACCCGCCCGGCGACCGAATTTTCGACCGGGATCATGGCAAGTTGCGCGCGGCCCTTCTCCACCGCGGCGAAAACCTCTTCGAAGGATTCGCAGGAAAGGGTGCGCATCTTCGGATAGGCCGTTTGGCTGGCAAGCTCCGAATAGGCGCCAGGCAAGCCCTGGAAGGCGATCGTTCGTGAAGGCCGGAGAGGTCGTTTCGTCATGAGGCTCGAGGTTCAGGCCAACCCCGGGCGGCATCGGCCGCCCGAGCGGGCGCATTAAAAGCGGGCGGAGTATCGGGCGGGCGGGCCGCCGCCGTCAACGCGGGATCCAGGCTTCGGACCGGGGCGAAATCGCATTGCGTGCGTTGGGGCGCTGGGGCTAACTTCGCCATAAGTCTGGGCCGTCCGCGCCGAACCTGTTTGCGCCGTAGGACGGCTGAAGAATAGCCAGAAATCCGGCCGGCCGAACTGCATCTGCCGAGCTGGGTCTATCGAGGGGGGAAGTATGAGCGAGGGGACCATCAAAATCCTGGGCGCGATTTTGCTCGCTGCGATCGTCTTTCAGGGCATCCGTGTCATCAGCAACAAGATGTATGAGCCCGAAGGCGAGCAGGCGGCAACCGAACAAGCCGCTCCGGCGAAGCCCGCCGAAGGCGCGCCTGCCGAAGCCAAGCCCGAGACCCCAGCCCCAGCCCCAGCACCAGCCCCGGCCGCTGCTCCCGCCAAAGAAGCAGCCGCTCCAGCACCAGCGCCCGCTCCGGCCGCGGCACCGGCAGCCGCTCCCGCCGCCGCAGCCGGTGATGCCGATGCCGGCAGCGCCGTGTTCAAAGGGCATCTTTGCTTCGCTTGCCACAGCTTCGAAGCCGGCCACAATGGCGCCGGGCCGAGCTTGGCCGGCGTTTTCGGGCGCAAGGCTGGGCAGGCGCCAGGCTTTGCCTATTCCGACGGGGTGAAAAATTCCGGGATCGCCTGGAACGAGGAAGCGATAAGCAAGTGGGTGCAGGGCCCTCAGGGCGTGGTTCCAGACGCCAAGATGATGCTCGCCAAACCGGTTACGGATCCCAAAGATCGCGCCGACCTCATCGCCTATATCAAACGCGAATCGGCCAAGGCGGCGGGTCAATAACGGAATTCGACGGGCAGTTGTCACGCGGCGGGAGAAATAAGCCGCGAAGGAGCGGGAGATGACCGATCCGAAATTTCCGTGGGCGCTAGCCGCGAATATCGGAATCGGGCGCAAGAACGAACGCCGTCTCACCGGCCGCGCGCTCCTCTATTGGTGGACCCTGAAAGGCGACCGCGCTTTCCCGCCGCATTCGGCTTTGCCCCTCGATTCCGCCGAGGTAAAGCAGGGCGAAGGCCTTTGGCCCAGCTTCTTCACGGTCGCACTCAAAGATTCGGTGGAGGCCAGCACTTTCGTCTATTGCGGCGAGGCTGTGGCGGAAATTTGCAACGGCGAGCCGGCCGGCCGGCTGGTCGCCCAATGCCTGCCCTCGCCGATATGGGACAAATTCCGCTCTTCGTTCGAAACCGTTCAGATTTCGATGAAACCGCTGACCGCGAGCGGACGTTTTGCCGCGGGGAACGATCGCGTCGCACTCTATCGCGCGATCATCCTGCCCTTGAGCGACAGCGGGACCTCCGTCGATCACCTGCTGGGGGCCCTGAACTTCAAATATGAGGGCCGTTAGGGCCATATTTCCTGAGGCCGCGGACCCTTTCCTTAGACGATGATTCGCGCCACACTTGCCGCCATGGCGGACCCGCAAATCAAGCGCGCAGCATCGCTCAACGTCCCGGAAATCCTAGCCCTTGCCGGGCATATGGCGGATGCGAGCGGGGTCATTCTCCGACGCTATTTCCGGAGCGACCTCCGGGTCGACGACAAACCCGACATGACGCCGGTTACCGCCGCCGACCGCGAGGTGGAGAAAGTCCTGCGGGCGATGATCGAAGCGCAGTTCCCCGATCACGGCATCGTCGGCGAAGAATTCCCGGCGGTACGCGAAGACGCCGATACGGTCTGGGTGCTCGATCCGATCGACGGCACCAGCGGGTTCATCACCGGCAAGCCTCTTTTCGGAACCCTCATCGGCTGCGTTCAGAAAGGATTGCCGGTCGCAGGCTTAATCGATCATCCCGCCCTCAACGAACGTTGGGTCGGCGGCGAAGGTGTTGAGACGACATTCAACGGCACGCGCGCCCGGGTGCGACGCTGCGCCCGCATATCCGACGCTATGCTTTATGCCACAACCCCTCATATGTTCGTCGGCGGCGATGCTTATGCCTTCGAAGCGCTCTGCGAGGCGGTGAAGCGTCCGCAATACGGGGCTGATTGTTATGCCTACGGGCTGCTGGCTTCCGGCTTTATCGATCTCGTCGTCGAAGCCAGCATGAAGCCAAGCGACTATTGCGCCCTTGCCCCCGTGGTCGAGGCCGCGGGCGGCACCATGACCGATTGGGACGGCCGGCCTTTGACCCTCCATTCCGATGGCCGGGTGATCGCCGCGGGCGACGCCCGAATCCACGCCCGGGCGCTCAAAATCCTGCAGAGCGGCCGCGATCTCGAACAGGGTGGTTAGGTGACGCCCGCAAGCCCAAGCCTTCTTTCCTTCCTCTGCGAATTCCACCCCCCATGAGGGCGGTGCTCGGGCGATTCGTGCTGGCGCTTGTGCTTGCCGCATCGCCGGCGGTGGCCAAGGACGCGCCAAAGCCTGCCTCCCCGGCACCCACCTCCCCGGCACTGGCATCGACCGTCAGCCACGGTCTTTCGATTTACGGTGACCTCAAATATCCGCCGGGCTTCACCCATTTCGATTACGCCAACCCCGACGCCCCGAAAGGCGGAACTGTTCATCTTTCCGCTATCGGGACATTCGACAATCTCAATCCTTTGATCCTCAAAGGCGTGCCGGCGGCGGGTCTGCTGCTCACTTTCCAGACCCTGCTTTCGAGTTCCGAGGACGAGGCGGCATCCGCTTACGGTCTCATTGCAGAATCGACCGAAATTCCGCCCGACCGCTCTTGGGTCATCTTTACTCTGCGGCCCGAGGCCCGGTTCCAGGATGGCAGCCCGATCACCCCGGACGACGTGATCTATTCATTTGAAACGCTCAAGGCGAAGGGCCATCCGTTCTATCGCGCGTATTACGCCAGCGTGAAATCGGTGGAGAAGATCGGCGAACGCAGGGTGAAATTCACCTTCATACCCGGCAACAATCGCGAGCTTCCTTTCATCATCGGCAATGGATTGCCGATCCTTTCCAAGAAATTTTTCGCGACAAGACAATTCGACAAAGTGACATTGGAACCGATCTTGGGCAGCGGCCCCTATAAGGTCGAAAGTTTCGTACCGGGGCGAAGCATTGTCTACACGCGGGTACGCGACTATTGGGCGGCCAATTTGCCGACGGAACGCGGTCAATATAATTTCGATGCGATCTACTACGATTACTACCGGGACAGCACGGTCGATTTGGAGGCCTTCAAGGCCGGCGAATACGATTTTCGCGCCGAGAACGCGGCCAAGGTGTGGGCGACCGGCTACGATTTCCCCGGCATGCATCAGGGCCTGGCAAAGAAGGAAGAGATTCCGAACGAGCAGCCGACGGGCATGCAGGCCTTCGTGTTCAATATTCGCCGCCCGATATTTCAAGACCGCACGGTGCGCGAGGCATTGGGTTACGCCTTCGATTTTGAATGGACCAATGCGCATTTGTTCTACGGCGCTTACACGCGCACCAAGAGTTATTTCTCGAACTCCGAGCTTGCGTCTCGTGGGCTCCCCTCCCCCGCCGAACTCAAAATTCTCGAGCCTTATCGCGGCCGAATTCCGGACGATGTCTTCACGAAGGACTATGCGCCGCCGTCGACCGCGGGCGAAGACGGCATCCGCACCAATCTGCTGATGGCGCGGGATTTGCTGGCAAGGGCGGGATGGATCGTACGAGGCGACCGGCTTGTCAATGCAAAGACCGGCGAGCCGTTTGAATTCGAGATTCTACTCGACAACCCTGTCTTCGAACGTGTCGTCCTGCCGTTCATCGGCAATTTGCGGCGACTCGGCGTGGTCGCCCGTTTGCGGACCGTCGATACTTCGCAATACCAAAATAGGGTCGATCAATTCGACTACGATATGATCGTCGATGGCTTCGGCGAGTCGCTCTCGCCGGGCAATGAGCAGCGCGATTTCTGGACGTCGAAAGCGGCGGAAACACCCGGCAGCCGCAATACAATCGGCATTCACGATCCGGTGGTCGACGAGCTTGTCGACTTTCTCATTGCTTCGCCGGACCGCCAGGCTTTGATCGACCGCTGCCGCTCGCTCGATCGCGTGTTGTTATGGAACGACTACGTTATTCCTCATTGGCACACCCGCGTTTATCGCGTTGCGTATTGGGACAAATTTGTGCATCCCGCCGTCACGCCGAAATACTCTCTTGGATTCAACACGTGGTGGGTCGACGCCGGCAAGGCGGCGACTATCGAGGCTCATAAGGCTGAAATTGCCAGCGCATCCAAAACGGAGCGCCCGGCTTGGCCGCGCAAATTGTGGTTGTCCTTGCTCCTTGCCGGTTCCGCCCTTCTGCTCTATTGGGTGGCGCGGGGACCGCGTCCGTCTTCGTCGGAGTAAGCCGTGCTCGCTTATATACTTCGCCGCATCTTGCTGATTATTCCGACATTGTTCGGAATCATGCTGGTCAATTTCGTCATCGTGCAGGCGGCCCCCGGCGGCCCAATCGAACAGGTGATCGCTCAGATCAAGGGACAAACCGTCGAGGCCACCGCGCGGGTCGGCGGCACGGGACCCGGCGAGTTGTCGAATCAAGCGACAACCGGACCCGGCGGCGCCGGTCAAAGCACCGCGGCAAGCAAGTATCGCGGCGCGCGCGGCATCGATCCGCAATTTATCGTGGAGCTGGAAAAGCAGTACGGCTTCGATAAGCCGCCCGTCGAGCGATTTTTCATCATGATTCGAAATTACGTGAAATTCGATTTCGGCGAGAGCTTCTTCCGCGGCCGGCCGGTGATCGATCTTATTTTGGAGAAGCTCCCGGTTTCGATCTCGCTCGGGCTGTGGACGACTCTTCTCATTTATTTGATCTCGATACCGCTCGGCATCGCGAAGGCCGTGCGCGACGGCACCGCCTTCGATATTTGGACCAGTGTGGTCGTCATTATCGGCTACGCCATCCCGGGATTCCTGTTTGCGATTCTTCTCGTTGTCCTATTCGCGGGGGGCACGTTCCTGGATTGGTTCCCGCTGCGCGGCCTAACCTCCGCCGATTGGGGTCAAATGTCCTGGCCGGACCGGATTCTCGATTACTTCTGGCATATCACGCTTCCCATCACCGCGCTTGTGATCGGCGGATTCGCCGGCCTCACCATGCTGACGAAGAATTCTTTCCTGGCCGAAATCACCAAGCAATATGTTTTCACGGCGCGCGCCAAGGGTCTGAGCGAGCGGCGCGTGCTTTACGGACACGTCTTCCGAAACGCCATGCTGATCGTGATTGCCGGATTCCCTTCGGCCTTCATCAGCATTCTGTTTACCGGCTCGCTGCTGATCGAAGTCATTTTTTCATTGGACGGCTTGGGGTTGTTGGGCTTCGAATCCGCCATCGGCCGCGATTACCCGGTGATGTTCGGAACGCTCTATATTTATACGCTCTTGGGTCTCGTCCTCAATTTGGTAAGCGACCTCACCTATATCGCGATCGATCCTCGTATCGATTTTGCGACGCGGGAAGTGTGACGATGTGGCGCCTATTCATTCGAATCCCCGAGCTCTCGCCGTTGACACGGCGGCGGCTCGTCAATTTTCGGGCCAATAAGCGCGGCTATTACTCGCTGTGGGTTTTCCTCGGACTATTCATCGTCAGCCTGTTCGCCGAGTTCATCGCCAACGACCATCCGCTCGTGGTTTCCTATGAGGGCGCCCTCTATTTCCCGGCCGTCAAAACTTATCCCGAAACCACGTTCGGCGGAACTTTCGAGACCGAGACCGATTATCGCGATCCATTCGTGCAGAAGCTCATCAACCAGCACGGCTGGATGATTTGGCCGCTCATTCCCTTCTCTTACGAAACCATCAACTTCAATCTTACGGTGCCCGCACCCGCCCCGCCTTCGGCCGGCAACTGGCTCGGTACCGACGATCAGGGCCGGGACGTGATGGCGAGGCTCATTTACGGGTTCCGCATTTCTGTTTTGTTTGGCTTGGCGCTGACATTTTCCAGCTCGATCATCGGAGTCACCGCCGGGGTCGTACAGGGATTTTTCGGCGGATGGACCGATCTTCTCTTTCAACGCTTCATCGAAATCTGGTCTGGGTTGCCGATCTTGTTCTTGCTGATCATTCTGTCATCCATCGTCGAACCCAATTTCTGGTGGCTGCTCGGCTTGATGTTGCTGTTCAGCTGGATGTCTCTGGTCGGCGTGGTCCGCGCGGAAACCCTGCGGGCGCGCAATTTCCTTTACGTGCGGGCGGCCCGCGCGCTGGGCGTGGGGAATTCGGTCATCATGTTCCGCCATGTGCTTCCCAACGCCATGGTGGCATCCTTGACCTTCTTGCCTTTCATTCTGAACGGTTCGATCACCACCCTCACGTCTCTCGATTTTCTCGGCTTCGGTTTGCCGGTGGGCTCGCCATCGCTCGGCGAATTGCTGGCGCAAGGCAAAGCCAATCTGTTCGCGCCGTGGCTAAGTTTCACCTCATTTCTCGTGCTCGCAGTAATGTTGAGTCTGCTGATTTTCATCGGCGAGGCGGTGCGTGACGCATTCGATCCGAGGAAGACACTCGCATGAACAAGCCTGCGGCGATGAGCAAAGATCATTCGGGCAAGCTCCTTGAGGTCCGCGATCTTTCCGTCGGATTCCGTGCCGGCGACCGCGAGGTAAGTGCGGTCCGACACATTTCTTTCGATATTCAAAAGGGCGAGACGGTGGCGTTGGTCGGCGAATCCGGCAGCGGCAAGACGGTCACCGCCCTTTCGATTCTTCAACTTCTTCCCTACCCCACGGCCTTTCATGAATCCGGGAGCATTCTCTTCCAGGGCCGCGAGCTGGTGGGGGCGAACCCTAAGCTGCTTCGTTCGGTGCGCGGCAATCAGATCGCGATGATTTTCCAGGAGCCGATGACCTCGCTCAATCCGCTCCATACGGTCGAAAAGCAGATTTCGGAAACGCTGGCGCTGCACAAGGGACTGAACCGGGTGGCCGCCCGCGCCCGAGTGGTCGAGCTATTGCACCTCGTCGGTTTGCCCGAGGCCGAGCAGAAAATGGCCAGTTACCCGCATCAACTCTCGGGTGGCCAGCGCCAGCGGGTCATGATCGCCATGGCGTTGGCGAACGACCCGGATTTGCTGATCGCCGATGAGCCGACGACGGCTCTGGATGTTACGATTCAGGCCCAGATTCTCCGCCTGCTGAAAGATCTTCAGGCGCGCCTGGGCATGGCGGTGCTTCTCATTACCCACGATCTCAGCATCGTGGAAAAGATGGCGGATCGCACCTGCGTGATGACGAACGGCGAAATCGTCGAGCAGGGCGAGACAGGCAGCCTCTTCGCCGCCCCCAAGCATCCCTATACTCAAAAGCTGATGGCCGCCGCCCCCAAGGGGCGCAAAGCACCGGCAATCGCCGATGCGCCGGTGGTGATGGAGGCCCGCGACGTCAAAGTCTGGTTCCCGATCACCACGGGATTTCTGCGCCGCGTCACCGGTTACGTCAAAGCGGTGGACGGCGTTTCGCTTTCGGTGCGCGAAGGCCACACCCTGGGCGTTGTCGGGGAGTCCGGATGCGGCAAGACAAGCTTGGCGCTAGCGCTCTTGAGACTCGAGCGAAGCCAAGGCGACATACTTTTCCGAGGCCAGAATGTTCAGGGCTGGAGCTCCAATAAGCTGCGTCCGCTGCGCCGGGAGATGCAGATCGTCTTCCAGGACCCTTTCGATTCCTTGAGCCCCCGCATGTCGGTCGGCGAGATCGTCGGCGAAGGCCTCGACGTTCACAACATGGCTCGGGACCCGAAAGAGCGGCGCGCGCTGGTCACACAGGCCCTGACCGAAGTTGGGCTCGACCCGGAATCCCGCGATCGCTACCCTCACGAATTCTCGGGCGGTCAGCGCCAGCGTATCGCCATTGCCCGCGCCATGATCCTGAAGCCGCGATTTGTCGTCCTCGACGAACCGACTTCGGCCCTCGACATGTCGGTCCAAGCCCAGATCGTCGATCTGCTCCGCGACCTGCAGGCGCGCCACAACCTCGCCTATTTGTTTATCAGCCACGACCTTCGGGTCGTGCGCGCGCTGGCCGACGATATTCTCGTCATGCAGGGCGGCAAAATGGTCGAACAAGGCCCAGCCGAACAGATCTTCTCGTGTCCTGCCCAAGCCTATACACGCGCGCTGATCGCCGCGGCCCTCAACCTCGAAGCAGTGGAACCCGGCGTTGTTGCCACATAACGGGGCCACATAGCAGGCCCACATAGTCGGGTAAGGCGCTGCTAGTTGATCACGCGCGCGCAGCGGACGATAAGATCGCCCAACTCGCTCAGGAAAACCGAACCGCGGACGGTGCGTTGCACCAAGATGCTCCGCTTATCCTCGGGATCGATTTTGCGCTTCGCCAATCCCAACGCTTCGAGCCGATCGAGGGCGCGGGTGACCGCCGGTTTGCGAAGATTTAAATCCTTTGCCAGGCCGCGCACGGTGTGCGGCGGGTCGGTGAGATAAACCGCAAGGAGCACCGCAAGCTGGCGCGCCGAAAGATCCGGCACATCCCGGCGAACGGTCTCGGAGAATGTTTCCCGCCAGAGCTCAAGAGACTCGCGGGCCGTGATTTTCATGGCCGTCTATATTCGTTTCGGCGTCGTATCAAATTAGCGGCGGCGGCGCTTCCGGCGCAAGCGGCGTGTGGGCATGCGGCCAGATTTGGCCGGTGAAGCCGCTTTGCCCGGCGAGGCCGCAGCGCGCTCGGCAATGAACGCGAACAGGGCGCGCAACCCCATGGCTTCCCCGCCTTTGGGCCGGCCGGGTCTGCTCGAGACGTTCCAGGCCATGATGTCGAAATGGGCCCAGGGAGTGCCCTTCTCGACGAATTCGGAGAGGAACAAAGCGGCGGTGATGGCCCCGCCATGGGGACTTTCGGAAATGCTGGAAATGTCGGCAACGCTGCTTTCGAGCCCATCGCCATAAGGGAACCATAGGGGCAGACGCCAAACCGGATCGGTCTCTTGGGCAGCGACGCGAAGAATATCGGCGGCAAGCGCTTCGTCATTGCAGAAGAGCGCGGGCAGGTCCGGGCCCAAGGCCGCACGCGCGGCCCCGGTCAGGGTTGCACAATCGATGAGAATGGCGGGCTTCTCCCGCGATGCCTCGGTCAAGGCATCGGCCAGGATCAACCGCCCCTCGGCGTCGGTATTGCCGATTTCGACGGTGAGTCCTTTCCGGCTCTTGACCACGTCGAGCGGCCGCATCGATTCCGCCGAAACGCTGTTCTCGACCGCAGGGATGAGGACCCGCAAACGGACGTCGAGCTTGGCATCCATGATCATGAGGGCAAGGCCGAGGACATGGGCCGCACCCCCCATGTCCTTCTTCATGAGCTTCATGCCCGCTTCGGTCTTGAGATTGAGGCCGCCGGAATCGAAGCATACGCCCTTGCCGACGAGCGTGACCTTCAGAGCGCCTTCCCGGCCCCAACGGAGGTCGACCAGGCGCGGCTGCCGGTCCCGAGCGCTTCCCCGCGGACCCTTGGCGCTGGCGCGGCCCACGGCGTGAATAAGGGGATAGTTGCGGGCGAGAAGGGCATCGCCCTCGATAATCTCGCAGTGCGCGGCAAATCGTTTGGCAAGCCCCGTGGCAGCCTCCGCCAATTGCGCCGGGCCCATATCGCTTGCCGGCGTGTTGATGAGATCGCGGACGAGGAAGATCGCCTCGACCGCACGCCTGATCGCGTCACGATCGACACCGGCGGGCCAGACGAGGCTGGCAGGCGGCTTGGATTTCTTCTGGCTATAGCGCGCGAATCGATAAGCGCCGAGCTCCCAGCCGAGGGCCAGCGGTGTGGCAAGTCTCGCCGGCGCATCATCGTCGAGTCGGTAGGTCCCCGGCGGCAGCACGCCCGGCAATGCCGCAAAAGCCCAATGCGCGTCGTCCGCGTTATATCCGACGAGCGCACGCTCGATTCCCCCGGCCCGGCCCGGCCCGGCTTGTCGCGGGATCAGGCAAATTTCGTTCGGTTTCGCGGAAAAGCCGTTTTCCGCAACCCAAGACTTGACGTGAGCCTTCTGCTTGGATAACCAGGCGCGAAAATCCGGCGGTGACAACGGTGTGAGGGGCGTTGCACCGACGGCCCGCGCAATGAGGGGAGGCGCCACGGATATCTCCCTTTGGCCAATAGAAACGATTAGAATGGCAGGAAGGTTCGACTCTGAAAAGGGGACGGCGCCCTCGCGGGCCCCGATGTTCGTATTATCCGATGGCCGACATCACGCTTTATATCGGCAATAAGAACTATTCCTCCTGGTCGCTGCGCGCGTGGCTGATGATGCGCCGGCTCGACCAGGAATTCGAGGAAGTCGTCATTCCTCTGCGCGAAAAAGAAACCCACGAGATAATTCAGCGCTTTTCGCCGTCCGGCAAGGTGCCGGTCCTGCATCATCGCGGCCATGTGGTTTGGGATTCGCTCGCCATTGCCGAATTCCTCGCCGAAACCTATCCGAAGAACAGGCTTTGGCCGAGACGGTCCGAAAAACGCGATCTGGCGCGTTCTATCAGCGCTGAGATGCATTCGGGATTCCTCGATCTGCGGCGCACCATGCCGATGAACATGCGGAGTTCCTTTCCCGGGCGCGAGGTGACGGCGGGGGCGCAAGCCGATATCAACCGGATCACCGCGATCTGGCGGGATTGCCGAATGCGCTATGGCGGAAGCGGGGATTTTCTGTTTGGCGACTTCACGATCGCCGATGCGATGTTTGCGCCGGTTGTCAGCCGGTTCAGAACCTATGGCGTCGCCCTCGACGATTTGCCCAGCGCCTATGCGGACGCCCTATGGAACATGCCCGATATGAAGCTCTGGTACGAGGCGGCGCGTAACGAGCCTTGGATCATTCCGGAATTCGAATTTTAGGCCCAATCTCGATTTTTAGGGCAGAACGCGCCCTTACTTCAAAATTCCGGCTTCCCGATAGTAACGCGCCGCCCCTTCGTGGATCGGCAGTCTCAACCCGTCGAGCGCGTGCTCCAAGTTTATTTCGCGCCCCTCGGGAGCGCCCGAATCGAGCAGCGCCCGCGCCGATTTGTTCCACAGGGCCCGCGTGATCTCATAGATCAGGCCGGAATCGAGCCTCTCCGACGTCACCCACTGCGCGAATAGCCCGAGCGTTTTTGTCGGCTCGATCCCGCGATACGTGTCGCCGGGGACAACGGTTTCAAAATAGAAGGGATAGGCGTTGCGAATGCGCTCGGCGCCCTTTCCATCGATGGGAACGAGCGTTATCGCCGATGAGCTTCCCGCCGTCGTTTCGGCCAATTTGGCGATCGACGCCGCGGGTGTGCCCGAGACCAGGAATAATGCGTCGAGTTTTCCTTGGCGAAGCAACTCGACCGCAGCAATGACCGGAAGATGCCGGGCGACGAGATTCTTTTCAGTGAGACCGAAACCGCCCAGCACGATATCGGCATCGACGTGGGTTCCCGAATCCGGTTCGCCGACGGCCACTCGCTTTCCTTTGAGATCGCTCACCGATCGAATACCGGAGTCGCGGCGAGCAACGAGCTGGATGCTTTCCGTAAACAGATTGGCGATGACCCGAAGCTGGCCCGCCGGCTTCCGTGCGGCATAGATCCACTGGCCGGTGTACCGCCAATAGGCGATATCGGCCTGGATGATCCCGGATTCGAGCTTGCCGTCCTCGATCGCCTCGGCATTCTCCAGCGAGCCTTGGGTTGCCTGTGCGACGGCGATCAACCCCGATACGCCGCAGCCGCCGGAATCGCAGCCCTGCCCGCCGGGTCGAAAGGAGATGGCGTCGGCGATCATGCCGCCGACGGGGAAGACATCCTCGTTCGCCGCAGCGGTCCCGATCCGGAAATAAGTGGCCGGCGGCTCGTTGGTCGAACCCGGCTCGTCGGCGAGTGCAGACGGAAGGGCATGGATTTCGAGGCACGCTGCGAGAGCCGCCAAAAGCGCGCAGGAACGAATGCGCCAGCCAGGGCGGCATCCGCTCAATCTTTGTGTCGGTTCTTCCACGATTCCATCCCGCCGGCGCCTTTTGCGCACGGCCTGAGATCCGATCGGCGGATGGTCATATCACGGGCTGACGCGTCAAGCTATCGGTCCCCGGGTCGAAAATTACGGCGGCGCGACGGCCGGCGGCATTCCCCGATTTCCGATCATCCTTTCGGTCTCTCGTGCCGTTGGCTGGCTCTCGTTCTTGACGGCCCCGCCTCGCTATACAGATCGGTCTACAACCGTTCAATCGCCGCTCAGTTGCGGCGCAACGCTCTTGTCGCTGACGCGGACTGCCGCTCTTGCAATCGCCCGGAAAATCGGGCTTTAAAGTCCGAGAGACACTTATCGGCGGGGCGACGTGGTACGGGAAAATCAAGGAATGCGAGAATTGCCCCGAGACCGGCTGGTCAGCACGGCATTGCGCCTTTTCTCCGAGCGCGGCTTTCATGCCACCGGAATCGACACGATCCTCGCCGAAGCCGGGATCGCCAAAATGACCCTCTACAAGCACTTTGCCTCCAAAGACGAACTCATTCTCGCAACTTTAAAGCGAAAAGGCGACGAACTTCACCCGTGGATTGCGCAACGTGTCGAGGCGCTGGCCCGCGGCGGCCGCAACCGACTCTTGGCGATATTTGACGCGTTACGAGAGGGCTGTGCCGATCCGAACTTCTACGGGTGCATTTTTGCCAATGCCGCCGCCGAGTTTCACGATGTCGATGACCCGATCCATGCCGAAGCCTACCGCCAAAAGCGGTGGACGGAAGATTTTATTCACGGCTTGGCCGTCAAGGCGGGCGCGCGAAGCCCCCATGCCTTGGCGCTGCAACTCTGCGTGCTGATCGATGGCGCCATCGTATTGACTCATCTCAGCGGCAACACCGAGCCGATCCGCCAAGCGACGGTGGCAGCACGAATCCTGATTGACGATTCGCTTCCCAAGCCGGGTCCCAAGCCGGGCGCACGCGCGGTGCGTCCGGTCCGAAAGCGCGGCGCCAAATCTGGCCGTCAGCGTTAACCATATTGCGGCCTCGCTTGCCGCCCCGACCGTCGCAGCGCGGCCTCATTTTCGCCGTTTTTGCGCTGCAGTATGCGCCCCAATGAAGCGGCCTTTCGTCGCGGCTAACCCCCCTAGACAAAGGATTTTTCTAATCATAGTATTTGTGCTGCAATTGCGAACACGGTGGCTCTGCAGCAAATGGAACGGAATGCCTCGTGGTGCATTTTAAGGGGAGTCGAAAGCGACCCCAATAACGATAATTCGGACCCCCCGACTGATCTCCGTCGAAAACTTCAAACTCCGCGCCCTTTCGAATCGAGGGCGCGAAGGGCGCGGACGGACAAAACGGTGCGGTTCGACAGGCTGGCGTGAACGTGTCCAAGACTGGACTGATTGCTCTTCTTCTCGTTGCTCTCGCAAATCTCGCGGTTTGGGCTTGGATGGGCCGCCCCGTCACCGCTCCCGATTTTTCGGGCGAGGTCCGCGGCGTTTCTTTCAGCCCGTATCAACGCGATCACGATCCCGTCGCCGGACGCAATCCTAGCCCGGCGGAAATCGACGGCGATTTACGGATGTTGCGCGGGGTTACCGACAGCGTACGCACTTATAGTGCGCTCGACGGTCTCGATATTGTTCCTTATCTGGCAAGGCCCTACGGCCTGCGCGTAACGCTCGGCGCGTGGATCGACACCCGGCTCGACCGCAACGAGGAAGAAATTCGCCATGTGATCGCGGCGGCCCGCAACAATCATAATGTCGATCGCGTTTTAGTCGGCAACGAAGCGTTGCTTCGCGGAGACGTGACCGCCGCTCAGATCGTCGCCTACATGCACCAAGTCAAAACCGAAGTGAAAGTTCCCGTCTCGACCGCCGAACCATGGCATGTGTGGCTCGCTCATCCGGAATTGGCCCGCGAAGCCGATTTCATCGCCATCCACGTCCTGCCGTATTGGGAAGGCGTCTCGGTTGATCACGCGGTCGATTTCGTGATGGACCGCTATCGTCAGGTCCAAGCGGCCTTCCCCGGCAAGCACGTCGTCTTAACCGAAGTCGGTTGGCCGAGCGATGGACGCACGCGCAAGGATGCCAAGGCTTCGATCGCCAATGAAGCGCAGTTTCTGCGCGGGTTTCTCAACGCCGCCGACGAATACGGCCTCGACTACTACGTCATGGAGGCCTTCGATCAGCCCTGGAAGATCGAACTCGAAGGTGCGGTCGGCGCGTATTGGGGCATTTTCGACTCCGCCCGGGACATGAAATTCCCGTTGACCGGGCCGATCACGCCGATGTCGGATTGGCCCTGGCTCGGAGCCCTCGCCGCACTTCTTGGTCTTGTTCCTGCGGTTTTCATTCTGCGCCGGACAACGACGTTGCGGCCGGCCGGTCATAGCTTCCTTCCCATCGTCCTACAGCTTTCCGCCGCCGCCCTCGTTTTCGCCGCTCAGGCCGGGCTTGCGCGCTATATGAGCGCGGGAAGCGCCGTCACTTTCATTGCCGGCTATCTCGCTCTGACTTTCGTATTTCTCATTCTTCTCGCCGAGGCGGTCGAATTCGCCGAAGCGTTCTGGCGCGCGCGTCTGGCGCGGCGATTCCCCATCGTCTCGCCGCAGGTGATGGATCACTTGCCGAAGGTCTCGATTCATCTGCCGGCGTGCAACGAACCGCCCGATATGGTGATCGAAACACTGGCAGCGCTGTCCAGGCTCGAATACCCGGACTTCGAAGTTTTGGTCGTCGACAACAACACGACCAATCCAGCGCTTTGGCAGCCGGTTCAAGCCTTCTGCGACCGCTTGGGTCCACGCTTCCGATTCTTCCACCTCGATCACTGCGATGGATTCAAAGCTGGGGCGTTGAATTTCGCTCTTCGCCAGACCGATCCCAAGGCCGCGGTCATCGGCGTCATCGACAGCGACTATGTCGTGGATCCCGCCTGGCTCAAGAACCTGGTGCCCTATTTTGCGAGCGAACAAGTCGGTTTCGTGCAGGCGCCGCAAGATTATCGGGATGCGAATGACGGAACCTTCAAGGGCGCCTGCTATTCCGAATACGCCGGTTTCTTCCATATCGGCATGGTCGAGCGCAACGAACGCAATGCGATCATCGAGCACGGCACCATGACCCTGGTCCGCCGCGCCGCCTTGGAGCGGCTGGGTGGCTGGGCGGAGTGGTGCATTTGCGAGGACGCGGAGCTCGGCTTGCGTCTCCTCGAGGCGGGATGCGAATCGGTTTACGTCACCCACTCTTTCGGCCGCGGCCTCATGCCCGACAACTTTGCCGCCTATAAGAGTCAACGATTCCGCTGGGCCTACGGCGCCGTTCAGATCGCCAAGCATCATTGGCGCGCACTCTTCAGTGGAAAGCACTCCGCCCTGACCTCCGGCCAGCGCTTTCATTTCCTCGCCGGCTGGCTTCCCTGGGCCGCCGATGGCCTCAATGTCATCTTCACCATTTCCGCGGTTATTTGGAGCGCCTGCCTGGCGATTTCGCCCCGGTTATTTGAATTTCCGCCCGCCATCGCCGTGGCGGCCGCTTTGGGCCTCTTCCTCTTCAAGTTCGCAAAGACGATCTCGCTTTATGCCGTGCGCGTGCCGGGATCGCTCCGGCAGCATTGGCTGGCGGCCCTTGCCGGTTTGTCGCTTTCCTATGCGGTCGGCCGCGCCGTCTTGAGCGGCATTTTCACCTCGAACCGTCCGTTCCTCCGGACGCCCAAATGCGAGGGCCGGCCGGCTCTCGTCGCGGCCTTCGCCGCAGCGTGGCAGGAAGGGTTGCTCATGGTCGGCCTGTGGGCCGCGGCGGCCGGGATTGCCGTGACCTATGGCGCCGATACGCTTGATCTCCAGCTCTGGATCTCATTCCTGGTGGTCCAATCCTTGCCGCTTGCCGCCGCAGTGTCCACGTCGGCACTCTCGGTCATGCCGGCGGGCCGCGCCAAGCTGGCGCCCGCCTTGGCAACGACG
>JBGOXX010000025.1:0-20260 GCA_041479345.1 Alphaproteobacteria bacterium | reverse complement strand
CGGTCGGCCAGGGTGATCTCTTCCACGGGGTCGGCGGAAGCGAAGAGAACCGCTTCGATCAGGCGCAATTGCTGATGCGGATCGGTAAGGGGGCTCGCCGTCTTTGCGGCAATCTCGGGCGCCGCCTTGGGCGCCGGCGTCATCGGCGGCGATGTCTCGGTTTCGCTCTCGGCATGGTCTTCGATGATTTTCGGCTGAGCGCTCACAGCGGTTTTAATCCTTTCGGTCGGGTATTTTCATCGGCGTTCTCCGCCGCGCGGAGATAAATCGGCCCGAAGGGTGTGTTCTGGCGAAGCTGAATCTTGCCGGAGCGCGCCATTTCAAGGCTGGCGATCAGGGTCGAGGCCAAGGCGGAACGGCCGACGATGCCGCCTCGAATGTTGGGCGGCAGGAAATGAACCATCGACTGCCAATCCGGCGTCCGGCCGACCAGCCGGCGCAATCGCTCCAAGGCATCCTCCACCGAATAGAGCTCATCCGGCGTGATGTGGAGGGTTGCGGTCTCCCGTCTCTTGTGCTGCTCGCCATAGGCCTTGAGCAGGTCGAACAGGGTAACCTGGAAGACCGGGGTTCGGCGGCTGTGGAGCCGCTCCGGGGCGCCGCGGCGGAAGACTTCCGTGCCCAGCCTTGGCCGGGCAATGAGCCGCGCGCCCGCCTCCTGCATCGATTGCAGACGCTGCAGATGGAACGCCAGGGCTGCCGCCATTTCGGCCGCACTTGGCTCTTCTTCCTGCTCCGGAACCGGCAGCAAGAGGCGCGATTTGAGATAGGCGAGCCACGCCGCCATGACCAGGTAATCGGCCGCCACTTCGAGCCTCAGGCGGCGTGCGTGGGCAATGAATTCAAGGTATTGGTTGGCGAGGCGAAGAATCGAGATGCGCTTCAGGTCGACCTTCTGTACGCGGGCCAATGCCAGCAACAGATCGAGCGGTCCTTCGAATCCCTCGAGATCGACGACCAGACGCTCTTCCGGCGTCAGGTCGGCATTGGTTTCAGGAAATTTATCGTCGTTCATCGCTGCCTATCCTAACCCGGTAACCGAATAGACCATGCGAATTAGAAAATCGGCGGGCACGCCGACCAACCAGGAGAACACATGAATATGGAACACTGACGGCAGAATAAACAGCAATCCAACAAGGATGAACAGGCCCCAACGTTCGAGTTTGGCAAGTGGCCGTGCGAGTTCCACCGGCAGAAGGCCGACCGCAACCCTTCCGCCATCTAAGGGCGGCAGAGGAAACATATTAAAAACTGCCAATACGATATTGAAGACAATAGAGTTTTGCAAATTTATCACGGCCCATTCCTTGGCCACATCGGGAAACAGCGCGGCCACGTGGATAAGCAAGGCCGAAATAATTGCGAGCGCCAGATTAATTCCAGGGCCCGCAGCGGCGACCAGCACCATGTCGCGGCGCGGATGGTTCAGCCTTCCGAAGTTGACCGGCACCGGCTTGGCCCAGCCGAACATGAATCGGGTTCCGCTCAGCAACAACATCAGCGGCAGAAGGATGGTGCCAAAGGGGTCGATGTGGCGGAGCGGGTTGAAGCTTACCCTTCCCATCCGGTAGGCGGTGTCGTCGCCGAGCTTCCAGGCGACATAGCCGTGGGCCGCCTCATGCAAGGTAATGGCAACGACGCCTGGAATAGCCCAGACAGAGATCAGGGCCAGGACTTGGCTGAGGCTCTGCGAGTTCATGGCGTATCCAAGTTCATGCGGGGCCGGCGACAGCGGCCAGCAGGGAATCGAGGCGCGCCGCAAAGACCGACGGCTTGACCGGTTTCGGCGGGCTCAGCATCGCCTTTGCGCGGTCGAACCGGGCAAGGGCGGCGTCGCTCAT
Source organism: Alphaproteobacteria bacterium (assembly GCA_041479345.1). Classification (GTDB taxonomy): domain Bacteria; phylum Pseudomonadota; class Alphaproteobacteria; order DATDPM01; family DATDPM01; genus DATDPM01. The sequence continues at coordinate 18,416 of JBGOXX010000025.1, read as the reverse complement.
CGGGGGCGCGGCGCCGGCGATTTCCTCCATTTCCGTCATCCGGCCATTGCAGTGGAGTACCACGTCGCATCCGGCGTCCAGGGATGCCGTCGTCCGTTCCGCAAAGCTTCCCGTCAGCGCTTTCATGGAAAGGTCATCGGTGATCAAGAGGCCGTCGAATCCGATATGGCCGCGGACGACGTCGCGGATCACCTTGAGAGAGGTGGTCGCAGGATTGCGCGAATCATAGGACCGGTAAACCACGTGGGCGGTCATCGCGATCGGCATGTCGCGCAATTGCCGGAAAGGTTCAAAATCGATCACTTCCAAAGTCTTGCGGTGCATCTCAACGACCGGAAGCCCTCGATGGCTGTCGACCATGGCACGGCCATGGCCGGGAATATGTTTGATCACCGGGAGGACTCCGCCTTCCATCAACCCGCGGCAGAATTCGCGACCCAGCTCCGTCACCAATTCAGGGTCGTCGGCAAAGGCCCGGTCGCCAATGATCCCGTGGGAGCCGGGTGCCGGCACGTCCAAAAGCGGCGCACAATCCACATTGATTCCAAGCGGCCGCAAATCGGTGGCGATGATCCGGGCCGAAAGATGTGCTGCTTCGCGGGCGGCATCCCGATTCCATTCGGCAAGGGCGCCGATTCGTCCAGCGGCGGGCAGAGCCCGCCAGTGCGGCGGCTTCAGCCGCACCACCCTTCCACCCTCCTGATCGATCAGGACGGGGGCATCTTCGCGCCCCACGCAATCTTGGAAAGACTCAACCAGGGCTAGGACTTGATCCGGATTCTTGCAGTTGCGCTCGAAGAGAATGAAGCCCAGCGGATTCGCGGCAGCGAAAAAGCGCCGCTCGGATTCGAGTAGGCGCTCTCCCGCACATCCGAAAATCGCGGCCCTTGGCCGGGTCTCAGGATTTGACAACGATGCACTCCGCCTTGCGCTGCTTCAATTGGGAGCAGAGCTCCTTGGCGGCCGATTCGGAAAGGGCGCCGGCCTGAACCCGAAAAAAGGTTCCTTTTCCGGTGAGATCGACTTTCACTACCGTGACGCTGAGGCTCGACAGCAAATCGGGATAGGTCTTTTGCAACTTCTTCCACTGCCCGTCCGCGGCATCCTGTGAGCGAAGAGCCGCGAGTTGAACCCGGTAGGATCCCGAGGCAGCGGTTTTCGACTCGGTCGCGCCGGACTCTGTCGCCTTTGCTTCTTCAGCCGGTTTTGCTTCGGCCGGATTGCTCTCAACACTCTTGGCACTCATGTCGGTCGGCTTGGCCGCGGTTTCCACCGGCTTTGCTGAAGATGGCGCCGCTGCCGGAGTCTCAACCGATTTCATGGCGGGAGGCGGAGATTGCTCCGCCGGCTTTGCTGCCGTCGGGATTGGCGGTGCTGGAATCGGGACGGTCGTTTCGCCGGCGGCCGGTGCGACGGCGGCCATGGATTTGGCTTCGGCGGTGGTCGCCGGATGGGCCACCGGCGTCTCCGGCGGCGGCAGCAGAGATTCCGCTTTGGGTGCTGCGGGCTGATCACTCGCCATCCGCTCGTAGACCCCGCTGTCCTGCGGTTCCGGCGCGCCGCCCGGCTCGTCGGGCTTCACCCGGCTGGGTCCGTCCTCGGCTTTGATCAGCGGTGCGACACCCTGCTCACCCGCCTTGGTCGCCTGGTGATAAGCATACCAAGTGAAGGCGCCGGCGGCGGCGAAAGCGATCGCTGCCACCCAAATTCGGCTGCGTGGGAAAGAGCGCTGAATTTCGCGGCGCTCGGCAGTGAGTTCGATCGGCTGCGAATCTTCGTCCATTTCGATGTGCATTACCGCATCTCCTCGAGGGGTTCGACCCCGAATACTCTCAAGCCTGACGCCACCACCGTCTGTACGGCCCGGACCAGGGCGAGCCTCGCCGCGGTCCGTTCGATGTCGTCCGGAATGAGAAGACGCAAACTTGCGTCGTCGCGCCCCTTGCTCCACAGCGCGTGGAATTGGGACGCCAACTCATAAAGATAGAAGGCCAGCCGGTGGGGCTCATGAGCCTCGGCGGCCCCTTCCATGATTCGAGGCCAGCCTGCCATCGCCTTGATCAAAGCAAGCTCATCGGAATCGGTCAAGAGATTGAGTGGCCCTGAGGCCAGCGCCACTAAATCAAGGTTAACACCGGAAAACTCCGCCGCCGCGTGGCGGATCACCGAACTGGCCCGAGCATGGGCGTATTGCACATAGAAAACAGGATTTTCCCGCGATTGTTCGAGAACCTTGGTCAGATCGAAATCGAGCGCCTGATCGTTGCGCCGGGTCAGCATGATGAATCGGACGACGTCGCGGCCGACCTTATCCACCACTTCACGAAGGGTGACGAAGGTCCCGGCCCGCTTGGACATTTTTACCGGCTCGCCTTTGTCCATGAGGTTGACGAGCTGGCACACCTTGACGTCGAGGGCGCCCTCCCCGCCGGTTATCGCTTTGACTGCCGCTTGCATGCGCTTGATGTAGCCGCCGTGATCCGCACCCCAGACATCGATCATGGTGGCGAAGCCGCGCCGGAATTTGTCGGCGTGATAGGCGATGTCGGCGGCGAAATAGGTCCAACTTCCGTCCGACTTGCGGAGCGGCCGGTCCACATCGTCCCCGAACTGGGTTGCCCGAAACAGCGTTTGCGGCCGCGGCTCCCAATCCTCCGGCGTCTTGCCTTTGGGCGGCTCAAGGATCCCAGTATAGACCAAATCGCGAGCGATCAGATTGTTGATGGTCTGCTCGACCGCACCCTTCTCGACCAACGCCCGCTCCGACGTGAAGACATCGTGGCTTATTCCCAGCGCAGCAAGATCGTCCCGAATCAGATCCATCATCGCCGCAATCGCGAATTCGCGAACCGGCGCCAGCCATTCGGATTCGTCCCCGCCGAGCCAGCGGTCGCCATCGCGCTCAGCCAGGGCCTGGCCCACCTCGATCAGATAATCGCCGGGATAGAAGCCTTCCGGGATCGCCCCGATTTTTTCGCCCAGCGCCTCGCGGTAACGCAGATGAGTAGATCGCGCCAGCGCATCGACCTGGGCGCCGGCATCGTTGATGTAATATTCGCGGGTCACCTTGAAGCCGGATCGGGCCAGAAGATTGGCCAGCGCGTCGCCGAAGACGGCACCCCGCCCGTGGCCGATATGCATCGGCCCGGTCGGATTGGCGGAGACATATTCGACATTGACCGGCTCGCCGGCGCCGATATTCGAGGTTCCGTAATCCGGGCCAGTGCGCAAGATTTTTTCGAGCTGGGTAAACCAAAAATCGGGAGTCATCCGCAAATTGATGAATCCCGGCCCCGCCACTTCTGCCGACGCAACACCTCGGATCTGCGAAAGTGGACCGATGAGCTCGGCCGCCAATTGCCGCGGGTTTATTTTGGCGTCTTTGGCCAAAACCATCGCGGCGTTAGTCGCCACGTCGCCATGGGTCGGATCGCGCGGCGGCTCGACCGCAACGCGGGAAAAATCGAGCCCCTCGGGAAGTTTCCCGCTTTTGACAAGCTCGGCTAAGGCCACGGCTACTTCGCCCTGCAAGGCGCGGAAAAAGTTCATGCGTCTCTCTTCACGCGTCCATTTAGGGCATCACGGTGTAAGGATCGAATAAGCGGCGGTGCTCTTCCAGCGCGTAACGATCGGTCATTCCGGCGATGTAATCGGAAACCAGAATGGCGCGTTCCTTGGCGTTGCCGGCCTCGGCCGTGATCCGCCACTCATTGGGCAGGCAATCGGGTTGACCGACATAGAGCTCGAACAATTCCCTGACCACCCGCCGCGCCTTCGCCGTCATGCGGTTGACCTTGTAATGCCGGTACATGGATTGGAACAGGAAGGATTTGAGGGCGCGCAATTCTGGCCACAGAGTGTCGGAGAAGCTGGCGACCTTGTCCTTCAGCAGCCGCACATCCTGCGCCGATTTCGGCTTAGCCGCGGCAAGGCGTTTCCTGGTTTCCGCCAGCATGTCGTTGACCATGGAATTGATCAGCCGCCGGATCGATTCGTGAATGAGCCGCGGTTGTTCGATACCAGGATAGCGTTGTGCGACCGCCGCGAAAGTCGGCCCGGCCAGGGGCACATCGGCCATTTCGGCGATGGTGAACAGGCCGGCACGCAAGCCGTCGTCGATGTCGTGGGTCACATAGGCTAGATCGTCGGCGAGCGACGCGACTTGCGCCTCGACTCCCGGATTGGTGTGAAGCTCGAGATCGTGGCGTTTGACATAGGCGGCGATGGTGCGCGGCAGCGGCTCGCCATCGGGCCGGGGCAGCAGCGGGCCGTTATGCTTGACGACGCCTTCGAGGGTTTCCCAGCACAGATTCAGACCGTCGAATTCGGCATAGCGGCGTTCGAGATCGGTCAAAATCCGCAAAGTTTGGTCGTTGTGATCGAAGCCGCCATAAGGCTCCAAGCAAGCCTCCAAGGCCTCTTCCCCGGCGTGGCCGAAGGGGGTATGGCCGAGATCGTGGGCCAGTGCGAGGGCTTCCGCCAAATCTTCGTCCAGGGCGAGGGCCCGGCTGATCGAGCGGGCGATCTGGGCGACCTCCAGGCTATGGGTGAGCCGGGTGCGGTAATAATCGCCCTCGTGATAAACGAAGACCTGGGTCTTATGTTTAAGGCGGCGGAACGCCGCGGAGTGGATAATCCGGTCGCGGTCGCGCTGAAACACCGAGCGGGTCTCGCTTTCGGGCTCGGGATAGAGCCGCCCCCGGCTTTGTGCGGGGTTCGAGGCATAGGGCGATAGGCCGGAATTCATGGCGCGGAACCTACCTCGCGGCGCTAAAAACCGCAAAGATTTCCCGAGATTCCAGGCAATTACACCCCTTGGCACTCGGTCATTGGCGCCTTACATAAGATGCAGCCCAAGGCCACCCTGCCCCGGGAATGTGGTATTTTAAGCTTTGGAATTTAGGCTCTATCGGGAAGAAAATTGGGAATATGGCTGGTTTGGAGCAAGCAATAACGGAGACTTCGGGCGGGCAAATTGGCCTGAGCGAGAGTGCCGCCCGGCGCATTTCCATGCTCCTGGGCGAGGGCGAGAATAAGGGCCAGCGGTTGCGGATCTCGGTGACCGGCGGCGGCTGCCAGGGCTTTCAATACAATTTCACCTTCGATGGCGCCCGCAACGCCGACGACATGATTTTCACCCGCGATGGCGCCGAAGTCGTGGTCGACGAAACCTCCCTCGGCTTGCTCGCCGGATCCGAGCTCGATTTCATCGAGGACATGGTCGGCTCTTATTTTGCGGTCAAAAATCCGAACGCCAAATCTTCCTGCGGCTGCGGCAGTTCGTTCTCACCGGTCTAACCGGTCCAAATCTCCTCCCCTGTGCTAATCTCGCGGCCCGGTCCCAAGGGCCCGGAGACAATGACGTTATCGAGGACGTCATGAGCACAGGCGATCAGTCCATTCTTCCAGCCCCGGCCCAGACCAATCTGGCGCTTTACCGGCAGCTTCACGAACTCGGCTATGCAACGGCCGATCTCATTTACATCCGCGATTGCTACGAATTCGCGGCGACACTGTTCATTGGCCTCCTTCGCGGTTCGGGCAAACCATTCCTCGCCCATCTCGTCGGCACCGCCAGCACCCTCGCCGCCATGAAGGTTCCGGTCGCCGTGGTTGCCGCCGGACTCCTGCATGCGTCGTACGATCAGGGCGATTTCGGAATTATGCGGTGGCGTACCCGCCGCCAGCGCGTCCGGGCCGTTGCCGGCTCCGATGCCGAAGCGCTTATTTGGCGCTATCACGAAATGCCTTGGAGCCTGGCGCAGATCCCTTTGCTTCAAGGCCGAGTGGCGCAGCTATCGAAGATGGACCGCAGGGTTGTGCAAATGCGGCTGGCCAATGAGTTGGACGATAATCTCGACATGGCGATGCGATATTGCCATGACGGCAAGGATGCCTACCGCGACTGCCGGAGCAGCTTGATGAGTTTGGCGCGGGAATTTGGCGAAGATGCCTTGGCGAATACCCTCGACGCCACCTACCGCGAATCGTCCGAAGCGGTTTGGGCGAAAGCGCTGGCTTTAGGGCGCCGCGATTCGTACCAATTGGCCTCGCCGTTCGGGCTTAAATTATTGAAGCCGGCAAGGTTCTTGCTGCGGATCGCAACCGCGATCAATCGGTCGTTCGCTCGATAGCGGCGCCAACCGCCCCGCGCCGGGACGGTTGCGAAACCTGTTGCTCGGTCTTGGCCGTATTCGACCGGCACCAGTTCCCGTACCACCGACAGGTATCGGCGAGGCTCTCGAAGAGGAATGTGGTGATTCGCCATCCCAAAAACCGCTGGGCGACGTCACGTGTGCCGGCCAATGCATGACGCCGGTGGTGCCGAACGAAGTTTAAGATCGTCTTGCCGTCGTCCAAGACCGCGTTCCATTTCCGGAGAAAATGATTTTCGGAATCACGGGCCAATTTCTCGCTCCAGCGGAAAAGAAAATAGGGGAGCTCGTTAAGGCGGATCCGCGGGGCGTTCAGATAACTCACAACCGAATCCGGTTCGAACATCACCAGACCGCCCCCTTCCCGGACTTTGAGACAGAGATCGACGTGTTCGTTGATCGACTTTAAGTCTTCGTCGAGAAGGCCAAAGCGATCGAAGACATCCCGCTTTACGAGCATGCAATGAAATTCCGCCAACTCGCTCGGGCCGCGGAAGAGCGCCGGGCGGGCGTCGGCAAGATTGCCGTCGATGCGGCGGTGTCGCTCGCGAAAGATCCGCTTGCCGTTTTCGAGGAAAAACGCCGCATCGCCGCCGGCGAAGTGAATGGTGGAAAACACCGGATCGCCAAAACAGACGACCGGCGAAACGATGTCGGCGCCGGTTTCCTTCGCGCAACGCAACAGAGCGGCCAGCCAACCGGGCGCGAACACGCAATCGTTGTCGACAAACGCGATGAATTCGGTGGCGACCTCGGGGATCGCGAGATTGCGCGCCTCGTTCGGCATCGCATAGGGCGGAGCCTCGATCAGGTGGAAGCCGCGGCGGCGGGATTGCTCCGACAAATATCGCTTCAGCGAGCGCGGCGATCCGGATTCGACATAGATCAGATCGAAGGGAGTGCTGATGTCGTCATAAAGAGATTCCAGGGAACGGCGCGCGACGCTGAATCGTTCGCGCAGCGACACCACCACCGTCACGTCGGGCCGTTTTCCCGCGTCCCGGCGTACCTCCAGACCCGCTTGGTTTATTAATTTCTGCTCGGCCCCCATGGCGAAACTATTTTGCCACTGAAGCGAGAATCGAACTAGGTTAATCTCGCCTCTGGGCGTCCATTTTTGGGGCTAAATCGGCAGGTAAAAGGTCAGTTTAACTATGTTGAACGGAGCGTTGATTTAGATCCCCCTCCCCTGTGGTAAGCTTCCGGCCCGCCCTCCGGCGGGCTTTTTCATGTCTGAACTCTGATGAGCACGATCCGCATCGCCAGTTTCAACGTCAACTCGATCAAGGCGCGGCTGCCCCGTGTCCTCGAATGGCTGCGCGCGACCAAACCCGATATTGCGCTGTTTCAGGAAATCAAATGCACGGAGGATACGTTTCCGAAACTCGAGATCGAAGATCTCGGCTACAACCTCGCGATCTCCGGCCAGAAAACCTATAACGGCGTCGCCATCCTCTCGAAGTTTCCCCTCGAAGACGTCACCACGGCGCTGCCGGGCGACGATGCGGACGACCACGCGCGCTATATCGAAGCCTTCGTCTCCATGGGCAAGACGCCGCTTCGCGTCGCCTCGATTTACCTGCCGAACGGCAATCCGGTGGAGAGCGAGAAATTTCCTTACAAGCTCGCCTGGATGAAGCGATTGCGCGCCCATGCCAAGGAATTGCTCAAGCTCGAAGAAGTCATGGTTCTCGGCGGCGATTATAACGTGGCGCCCACCAACGACGACGTCTACGACCCGGAAATCTGGGCCAATGACGCGCTGTGCCGAAAAGAATCACGCGCCGGTTATCGCGCGATCGTGAATCTCGGGCTAACCGATGCTTATCGCGCGCTTCATTCGCACGGCCATGCTTACACGTTTTGGGATTATCAGGCCGGTGCGTGGCAGAAGGACAACGGCCTTCGCATCGATCACCTGCTGCTCTCGCCCCAGGCGGCGGACCGGCTTGAGAAGAGCGGCATCGACAAATCCGAGCGCGGCAAGGAAAAAGCTTCCGACCACGTGCCGGTGTGGTGCGAATTGACGATGAAGAAGTGAGCGGCGAATAACGCGACTGTTATTCCGCCGCTTCGAACTTGGCCTTGGCGCGTTTCGAGGCGCCACTGACGTCACGCACCGCGCCCTTGGACGCACTCGTTGCAAAGAGTGCATAAGCCTCAAGGGCGGTCGAGACATGGCGGTCGCGGGTTGCGGGTTTCCAGGCTTGAGCGCCTTTCTTTTCCATGGCTTTGCGGCGCCGCGCGATTTCTTCGTTGGAGACCGCAAGACCGAGGCTGCGTTTTGGAATGTCGATGTCGATGCGGTCGCCCTCTTCGATCAACCCGATCGCGCCGCCTTCGGCCGCTTCCGGCGAGACATGGCCGATCGATAATCCCGACGTGCCGCCGGAAAACCGCCCGTCGGTGATGAGCGCGCAGGCTTTGCCCAAGCCTTTCGACTTCAGATAGCTGGTGGGATAGAGCATTTCCTGCATGCCGGGGCCGCCGCGCGGGCCTTCATAGCGGATCACCACCACGTCGCCGGCTTTCACCTTATCGCCGAGAATGGCTCCGACCGCATCGTCCTGGCTTTCGAAGATGCGTGCGGGGCCGGAGAAGACGAGATGGGCGGGGTCGACGCCCGCGGTTTTCACGATGCAGCCGTCTTCGGCGATGTTGCCGTAAAGGACCGCGAGCCCGCCATCCTTGCTGTAGGCGTGTTCGACGTCGCGGATGCAGCCCTTCGCGCGGTTGAGATCGAGGCTCGGATAGCGTTTGTCCTGGCTGAATGCCACTTGGGTCGGCACGCCGCCGGGGGCCGCGCGATAGAATTCATGGACCGTTGGGTCATCGGTGCGCTTCACGTCCCAATAATCCAATGCCTCGGCCATGGTTCGCGAATGCACGGTGGCGGCGTTGCGATGCAACAATCCACCCCGATCAAGCTCGCCCAAAATCGCCATGACGCCGCCGGCGCGATGCACGTCTTCGAGATGGAAGACCGGCGAGCTCGGCGCGACCTTGCATAAATTCGGGACGCGCCGCGACAGGCGATCGATATCGGCCATGGTGAACGGCACTTCGCCTTCATAGGCGGCGGCCAAGAGATGGAGCACGGTGTTGGTCGATCCGCCCATGGCGATATCGAGGGTGACGGCGTTCTCGAACGCCTCGAACGTGGCGATGCCGCGCGGCAACGCGGTCGGGTCGTTCTCAACGTAATAGCGCCGCGTCAAATCTACGATCACGCGGCCGGCCATCAGGAACAGCTCGCGCCGGTCGGCATGGGTGGCGAGCACCGATCCATTGCCGGGAAGCGAAAGCCCCAAGGCCTCGGTCAAACAATTCATCGAATTAGCGGTGAACATGCCGGAGCACGAGCCGCAGGTCGGGCAGGCCGAGCGCTCGTATTTCAAGGCGTCTTCGTCCGAAACATTCGGATTGGCGGCCTGAACCATCGCATCGATCAGATCGAGGGATTTCTCCTCGCCGCCGATCACCGCCTTGCCGGCTTCCATCGGGCCGCCGGAAACGAAAACCGTTGGAATGTTGAGCCGCAGCGCCGCCATCAGCATGCCCGGCGTAATCTTGTCGCAATTGGAAATGCACACCAGCCCATCGGCGCAATGGGCGTTGACCATGTATTCGACCGAATCGGCGATGATCTCCCGCGACGGCAGGCTGTAGAGCATGCCGGAATGGCCCATGGCGATGCCGTCATCCACCGCGATGGTGTTGAATTCCTTGGCGACGCCGCCGGATTTTTCGATTTCCCGGGCCACCAGCTGGCCGAGGTCTTTCAGATGAACATGGCCAGGCACGAATTGGGTGAAGGAATTGGCGACCGCGATGATCGGCTTGCCGAAATCCTCGTCCTTCATGCCGGTGGCGCGCCAAAGCCCGCGCGCCCCCGCCATATTGCGGCCGTGAGTGGTGGTTCGGGAGCGATATTCGGGCATAGGCTAAACCTGTGTTAAATGACGCCTTTTACAAGGTGCAGGCCTGATTTTGGGCCGATTTTCGGCCCGGGTCCATAGGGGCATTTCATCGGAGTGCTGTGAATTTGAGCTGATTTTTCAGCTTATGAGCCCCTCACATCGCCGCTAAGCGCGAGAGTGCCGCGTCGAGCTTGGCAGCGGCGCGGGCCGCTTCGTCCCGGCGGCCGCGCTGCTCTTCCACCACTTCCGGCGGCGCCTTGGCGATGAAGCTTTCATTGCCGAGCTTCTTGTCGAGCTTTTCGATCTCGCTTTGCAGCTTGGCGATTTCCTTGGACAGGCGCTGCTTTTCGCCGGCGACATCGAGCACGCCCGCCAGCGGCAGAATGTACGTCGCTTCGTCGACCACGGTTTGCAGCGCGCCTTTGCCGGACGCAGAGTCGTCGAAGCCGATTTCCGAAAGCCTTGCCAGCTTGGTCAAAATATCGTGGTGCGTCTGCACCCGGGCATGGGTGACCGGGCTTGCATCCTTGATGACCAGTTTCAACTGTGCGGCGGGAGGCACATTCATTTCGGTGCGCACCGCGCGGATTTCGGAAATTGCGCGCACCAGCCAATTCATCTCGGCCATGGCATGGGGATCGGTCAAGCCCGGCGCGAATTCCGGCCATTCGGCGGAAATCAGGCGATTGGCGCGATTGTCGGCCAGCTTCTCCCACAGTTCTTCGGTGATGAAAGGCATGAGGGGATGCAAGAGATGCAAAACCTGATCGAGCACATAGGCGGCGGTGGCCTGGGTCTCGTCCCGCGGGCCTTGGTTCGAGAGCAGGATCGGCTTGATGATTTCGAGATACCAGTCGCAGAAGGTGCCCCAGAGAAAGTGATAGAGCTTATGGGCGGCTTCATCGAACCGGTAATTGTCCAGGGCCTGTGTTACGTCCCCGCCCAATCCGGCGAGTTCGCCCACGATCCAGCGGTTGACGGTGGCTTCATTTTTTGAAGGATCGAAGCCGGGCTTCGGAACGCAGCCATTCATCTGGCAGAACCGCGCCGCGTTCCACAGCTTGGTCGCGAAATTGCGATGGCCTTCGACCCGCGCCGGAGAAAGCTTGATGTCGCGTCCCGGTGCTGCCAGCGACGCCAAGGTGAAGCGCAGCGCATCCGCGCCGTATTCGTCGATGAGCGCAACCGGATCGATGATGTTGCCCTTCGACTTCGACATCTTCTGGCCCTTCTCGTCCCGGACCAAAGCGTGGATGTAAACGGTTTTGAACGGCACCTCCTTCATGAAATGGAGGCCCATCATCATCATTCGCGCGACCCAGAAGAAAATGATGTCGAAGCCGGTGACCAGCACGTCGGTTGGGTAATAGCGATCGAGCTCAGCCGTCTGATCCGGCCAGCCCAGAGTGGAAAACGGCCACAGCGCCGACGAGAACCAGGTATCGAGCACGTCATCGTCGCGTTTCAACTTCACCGCGACGCCGTAATGCTTCGCCGCATCGTTCATCGCGTCTTCTTCGGTCATGGCGACGAAGACTTGACCGTCCGGGCCGTACCACGCCGGAACTTGGTGGCCCCACCAGATCTGGCGCGAGATGCACCAGGGTTGAATGTTGCGCATCCATTCGAAAAAGGTGTTTTCCCAATGCTTGGGAACGAATTGGGTGCGCCCCTCCTCCACCGCTTTGATCGCGGGCTCGGCGAGCTTGGCGGCGTTTACATACCATTGGTCGGTCAGCCACGGCTCGATAACGACGCCGGAGCGGTCGCCGTGGGGAACGGTCATCGGATTGTCTTCGGCCTTTTCCAGCAAGCCGAGGCTCTCCATTTCGGCGACGATTTTTTCCCGCGCCGCGAAACGATCGAGTCCGCGATAATCTTCCGGCGCGTTTTCGTTGAGCTTGGCGTCGGCGTCGAAAATGTTGACGAGCGGAAGGTTATGCCGCCGGCCGACTTCAAAATCGTTGAAGTCGTGCGCCGGCGTGATTTTCACCGCACCGGTGCCTTTTTCCGGATCGGAATAAGTATCGGCGACAATGGGAATGCGGCGATTGGCGATCGGCAACAACAAGAATTTGCCGACGAGACTCTTGTAACGGTCGTCATCGGGATGAACCGCCACCGCGGTATCGCCGAGTATGGTTTCCGGGCGCGTCGTGGCCACGGTGATGAAACGGTTCTTTTCGCCTTCGACCGGATAGCGGAAATACCACATGCGCCCGGTCATCTCGCGCTGATCGACTTCGAGATCGGAAATCGCGGTGTGGAGCTTCGGGTCCCAGTTGACGAGGCGCTTGTCCCGGTAGATCAGGCCCTGGCGGTACAGCTCGACGAACACTTTGCGGACCGCGAGCGAGAGCCCTTCGTCCATGGTGAAACGCTGGCGCGCCCAATCGGGCGAAGCACCGAGCCGGCGCAATTGCCGGGTGATCGTATCGCCGGATTCGGCTTTCCATTCCCAGACCCGCTTGATGAACGCTTCGCGGCCGAGCTGGTGACGATTTTTCCCCATCGCCTCGAGCTGCCGCTCCACCACCATCTGGGTGGCAATGCCCGCGTGATCGGTGCCGGGCTGCCATAACGCGTCATAGCCGCGCAGGCGCTCGAATCGAATCAAAACGTCCTGCAACGTGAAAGTAAGCGCATGGCCCATGTGAAGGCTGCCGGTCACATTGGGCGGCGGCATCATGATGGTGTAAGGCTTGGCGTTCGGGCGGCGACCCGATGCAAACGCGCCGTCGCGCTCCCATCGCTCGTAATGGCGGGGTTCGACCGATCCGGGTTCGTATGTCTTCGGCAGCTCTGTCATGGCAATGTTATCGGGGCCGCTTTCATATCCTTCGAATTCCGGCGAACTCTTGGGCGGCAAAGGTGCTGCCGTCAAGCCGGAGACCCAAAATTTATGAGTCTGGGATTTTAGGAGATTTGGATTTTAAGGGAGGGGGATTTTAGCGATCGCGGACGCGACCGACCATCTTCTCGATTTCGGAGCGAACCAAGCGTTCGATGAGCCCCGGAAGATTTTCATTCAGCCATTCTTTGAGAATCGGACGAAGGATTTCCTTGGTCAGGTCTTCGAGGGTCTGCCGTCCAACCACCGCGATGTTCTGATGCGCCACGGCCTGCGCCAACGCCGCGAGTGCGGCGGTTGAAAGTTCCGCAGCCTCCTTCGACATGAGGCTGTCGTCGGCCTTGTCGTTCACCAGCGTCTCCCCCGCCACTTCCTGGAGCTCCAGCTCTTCGTCGACCATCGCAGCCGGGGCCGGTTCAGGCGGCGGCGGTTCCATCTTCACCACCGGCGGTGGCGGTTCAACCGCCACAGGCTCCGGCATTGATTCCGGTTCGGGGGCCGGCGGTTCGGGCTCCGGTTGTGGCGCCGCCATCATAGGCTGAGGTTCGGGTTCCGGCATAGCCTCAGGTTCTGGCGGCGGAGGTTCCGAAGGCCCGGGAGGAGTCTCCGGGGCGGGCTCCGCCTGATCGGCCAAATTGATGACCGTTCCGTCCTCTTTGACCATCTTGGTCAATTGGAGGACGTCATCGTCGCCGAAATTCTGAGGGCCGAAACCGTCGGATTTTTCGTCTTTTTGATCGAGAGTTTCCGCGCGCGGGGCCTCGGCTTCTTCGGAGATGATCCTCCGAATCGAAGCCAGAATCTCCTCCATGGAGGGTTCTTGCTGAGGTTTGGCGCTAGACATCGGAACTCCCGAAGCTGGGGGGAGAAGTTAACCAACAAACTAGTGACGATATTATTAACGGGGTCTTTCCGCAACCCCTTGTGCCGTCAATGATTATCGTCCCCAGTTCCCCAGAGCTTGTCGTGAACTTCGTTATAGTGGGTTTCGACGTCGTATTGCTGGACGGGAAGCTCAAAGGCCTGTGCGGTCAATTGGCCGATCGCGACCTTGAGCTGGAAACCGGCGACCCAGGCGTCATGCTTGGCCTGAACCTGGCTCACCTGTGAATTGAGCAGTTCTTGCTCGGCATTCAGAATGTCGAGGATGGTGCGGGCACCAACGGTGGCTTCTTGTTTGACACCCTCGAGGGCGATGGTATTCGCCTGAATCTGTTTCTCGAAGGATTTCACCTGAGCCAGTGCCGCCGTATAGGATTCGAACCCCTGGGTTGCTTGCTGGGCGGCGTCCTGCTTTGCCTGATCGGCTTGGTCGCGGAGCTGCTTTACCGTTTCCTTGGCGGCGCGTACCCGGGCGTAGACCGCGGAGCCCGGATAAAGCGGCACCGAAAGCTGAGCGATCAGTGAGGTGTCGTCGAGGCTGCTGCCCTTCGAAATCGTGTCGTCGCCGTGCTGGTACTGGCCATTGACCGAGAGGGTGGGCAAAAGCTCGCCGAAATTGACGTCGACATCGTTCTGGGCCGCTTGCTCGTTGAAGGTTGCGAATAGCACCGCGGGATTCTGGGTCGACGCGGCGATCGATTCATCGGCGGTGCCCGGCAAACCTTGCAGTCCGTCCGGCTCATCGAGCTTGGTCGGGGAAATTCCGGTGACATTGCGATAGACGGCGCGGGAGGAATTGAGCGTACCTTCCGCCTGGATACGCAAGGCGGTCGCCTGGGCCAAGCGGGCTTCGGCCTGGGACACGTCGGTGCGCGTCACCTCGCCCACCCGGAACTGGTCCTGAGTCGCCTCGAGCTGGCGCCGCAGCACTTGCTCGTTATTGATGTTGAGATCGAGTACCGCCTGATCGCGGTAGACGTTCAAATAGGCGGTGGCCGCGGCGAGCAGCACATTCTGTTCGGTCACCGTCAATTGCTCGCGTCCGGCTTTGACCAGATTTTCCGCCTTGTCGATTTCAGCCTGGGTACGGCCGCCGCGATAGACCGGCTCGGTTACGGTCAGGGTCTCGTCGCGCGGGTTGAGCGTCGCGCCGACACCAAAGGTGGCTTTTTGCTGGACCCAATTGCGGCCGGCATTGGTGTTGCTGGTAACGGTTGGGAAGTAATTGGACCGCGCCTGAGGCACTTGCTCGTCGGTCGCGCGCAACTGGTTCCGCGCCGCTTGAAGCGTTGGGTTGTTGGTGTAAGCAGCGGCGAGCGAATCCTTGAGCCCTTGTGCCGAAGCCGGGTTCGACATCCCGGCTGCGACCAGAAGCGCGGTAGCACAGAGGCCCGGCAATTTCAGGAAATGGTTCAATGCATCACCAGAAGTTTTTCAATCAAAATACAAATCCGGGCTCTTGCACAAAATCGGGAAGGATCGGCGTTGCCGCATCGAAAGCCGGGCGCTGCGCCAGAATTCCGCGATTTCGCGTCATCAATGTCCCCTGTCCGACACCCTCGCCTACCACGGCGACCAGCCGGCCGCCATCGGCCAATTGCCGGGCGATCGTTTCCGGAATTCGCGGCACCGAACCGTTGAATACGATCACATCATAAGGCGCTTGCTTTGCATATCCCCCCGCCAGCGGGGCTGTGACAACGACGACATTGTCGATGGAGAGTTCCGATAGGATTGCGGTCGCGCGCGCCGCCAATTCGGGATCGCTTTCCAACGCGACGACGGTATTGGCAAGCTTCGAAAGCAGCGCCGCCGAATAACCGGTGCCGCAACCGATATCGAGCACGACATCGTCCGGCGTAATGGCGGCGAGCTGGAGCAATTTCGCCAAAACCAGCGGCTCCATCAAATAGCGGCCTTTCTTGAGCGGCAAATCCTCGTCGATATAAGCAACGCCGCGCAGGGCCTCGGGCACGAATTTCTCCCGGGGAATCTCCGCCAGCGCGGCCAGCAACACCTCTTGCGTCACCGCATTGGTGCGGATCTGGCTTTCAACCATATTGCGGCGGGTAGCGGTGAAATCGGCCATCGGACTCGGGTTAGCTGGTCGGTTTTGGCTTATATAGGGTGGCTCGGGCGGCTATGCATGGGCTTTATACTGTTGCCGGTCAGCGATTACAACGTGATGACCCGAAGGGTTTTTGCTCGGGGAATCGCGTTGATTCCCCGGTCTTGCCCCAGTATACCTGCCTGCCGCTTCGCGCTTGCCAGACGCCGCATCACCGAGCGATTGGCGGCCGGCAGACGCGGATGTCGGGCTAAGGCGCGGTGGCAGAATGGCTATGCAGGGGCCTGCAAAGCCCCGTATCCCGGTTCGATTCCGGGCCGTGCCTCCAAATTATCCACAGGCGTTAGCACGCCCAATTCGAGCCCGGTACAGTAGTGGGCGCCTTGCCGCAATTGCCGATTAAGAGATTGGAAACGCTAGCGATGCTAAGGACGGTTTGATATAAGGCCGTCGCTTCATGTTCCCCGGTAGCTCAGCGGTAGAGCGGGTGGCTGTTAACCACTAGGTCCGCGGTTCGATCCCGTGCCGGGGAGCCATCTCTAGATATAACTGCAGCACTTCTCAACCAAACTTCATTCCGAGGCCTAAGAACTCGATTTTCCCATGGCAATTTGAGCGATTTGGGACTCTGGGGCCGCTGGTGGCGAAGTGTTGTCTCCCGACACTGGCGGAGCACTTCCCTGTGGTTTTTGCGATCCTTTCGAACCCTGCTTTTTCAAGTGCTGTACGGCTTCTCGAGCTTCGTCACTATCGACAACTTCTCGTTTAAGCACATCGTCATGCAAAACTCGGTACAGAAGATCCTCATGAACTTTGATTTTCGGAAACCGGTTTCGAAGTTCCTTACGCAAAGCTTTGATGAGGGGGTCGGTTAACAGAAGAGCAGCGAGAGAGAACTTGTTCGTGGCCTGTTGCTGCTGACAAAAAACTTTCATTGTTGATGGAGCAAACCCCTCACGGCTCAGATTCCAGAAACACTCCAAAACCTGCGCATCCCGTGGATTATCGCGAAGCAGATCAATCTCAACAATCAATGTCTTATCTATCGGCTGGCTAAAGCGAATCTTATATATTCGCCAAAGAATACCATTGGTAAGAATGACCCATTCAATTCCTTCGTTAGCGCCATAATCAATTGCCTGTTTGACATGCTCATCCCTGAGGCCGACTCCTATCGCCTTTATTTCAATTAGGAATCGAACCGTGTCTCCAACTTTTACAGCAAGGTCAACGCGGGTCCCTTTGATCGCAAACTCGGAGGTGACTTCTGAAAATTTCTCGTAGCCAAATACATCCGACAATATGTCTCGAATGATTGCTGCCGTGTTCGCCTCGCTAATATCGCGGTCTTTCGATTGCGACAGAATTTTTTGGTAACGCTTCAGTTGCGTTACAATTCGCTCCAAAACTCGCTTTGACATCTTGTCCCCCTTGGCGAGTTTTGATCCTCGCCAAATAGCAATATGACATCGCTCAAACGAATCTTAAGCCTAGCCCAAGCGACACAATCTCCCCTAGAAGACTAACGGTATCGGCAGGCACTAGTAGTTGCAATGCCGAATGCTAAACAATTGTATTCACTAGTCGATTAGAACTTGGTCGTTATTTACAATTGAGGAACGACACGATGATCGGTACAGCTGCACTTTTAGAATTGTTAATTTCCTAAAGGCGGCTGGCTCCGTGTCAAATAGCATCTTCCAGAACAACCATTTTCGTTCCTGGATTTTGGGCGCGTTCGGCGTGCTCGCTCTCGCCTTATCGTTGCGCTACGGATTTTTCCAGTCGCGCACAATCGGCAAGCTTTGTCTTGAGACACCGCGGCCTTCCTGGTGCACGCTCCGCGACGATCTCGCGCTCATCCACACGTTTTGGATTTGGGGTTGGCTTGGCTTGATGGGCGGCGTCCTCGGATTCTGGTTCGGCTGGCGCTGGGCCCTCAAGGTCGGATTGACCATGAGTCTCATGGGACTCGTCGTTTACAACACCGAATTGGGCGCCATCGGATTGCTGCTGACACTGCTTGGGCTTGTCAGGTCGCGATAAAGCCCGCACAGGGCGCCACTCCAAGGCAGGATCGTCGCAAGACAAATCACGCACCAGAGATCGGCTTCGAGATTGAAGGGCGTTTCGTTCACGAAAATAATCGCGGTGGCGAGCGCCAAGACAATGGCGAAGATCGCTTCCTCCCGGCGGTCCGACACAATTCTAAAAGCATCCCTGCTGCGGAATGAAATCCAGGCGAATCCCGCAGCCGAAAAAATGAAGGCCGCATTCGGAAAATCGCGATAGCGCGGATCGAAAGCGAGGTCGAGGGAAGCGACCAGAGCGGCAAAACTCATCGCAAACCGCAGCAATCCGAAGGTGAGTTTTTTGTCCCATGCAGCCTTTCTCGGCGTCCGCAACCAATCCAGGCATCGCGCGATCGCTGCCGGCGCCCGGGCATCGCGGCCCTTCGCGATTTCCGGCGGCAGTAACCACAAACAAGCCGCCGACGACAGGAACAGGAGCAATTCAACGGCAAATTCGATCGGATCGCG
>JBGOXX010000024.1:0-21308 GCA_041479345.1 Alphaproteobacteria bacterium | reverse complement strand
CTGGCCTTCCCGGCGCAGCGCTTCGGCGCGGGTCGGGAGATCGACCGGATCGATGTTCAACATTTTGAGCAGTGCAAGGTTCCCGGCGGCGACTTGCCTGCCCTCAATCGTACCGATGACGCCTTTGCCCGCTTCCGATCGGAATTGAGGGACCGGAACCAGAGATAGATTGCGCGCCTCCGCGGATTTGACGATCGCCGCGGCCAACGGGTGTTCGCTCCCTCGCTCAAGGCTGGCAACCAGGCGCAGAATGTCGTTCTCGGAAACGCTCCCTAGCGCCACAACGCCCATCACCTGCGGCTTGCCCTCGGTCAGTGTTCCGGTCTTATCGACGACAAGAGTATCGATCGTCTCCATAAGCTCCAGCGCTTCGGCATTTTTGACGAGCACGCCGGCCATGGCTCCTCTGCCGGTGCCGACCATGATCGACATCGGCGTCGCCAACCCCAATGCACAAGGACAGGCAATGATGAGCACGGCAATCGCGTTCAACAGCGCGAATGCCATTGCGGGCGCCGGGCCATAAACTGCCCACACCGCGAAGGAGGCGATGGCAACGAGCACGACCCCGGGCACGAACCAGCCCGATACCTTGTCGGCTAGACCTTGTATGGGTGCCCGGGAGCGCTGAGCCTCGGCGACCATCGCCACGATCCGCGACAACAGGGTATCGGCGCCGACACGTTCCGATCGCATTAAGAACGTCCCGGAGCCGTTGAGTGTCGCCCCTGTCACCTTGTCGCCCGGCGATTTCTCGACCGGGATCGGCTCACCGGAAATCATCGATTCATCGACGGCACTGTGCCCTTCGACAACGACCCCATCGACGGGAACTTTCTCGCCGGGTCGCACCCGAAGCTTCATTCCGACGGTCACTTGCTCCAGCGGGATATCTTCCTCGCGGCCGTCGTCGCGTACCACCCGTGCGGTCTTCGGGGCCAAATCGAGAAGGGCGTGGATCGCACTCGATGTCTGCGAACGGGCCCGAAGCTCGAGCACCTGTCCAAGAAGAACCAAAGTGGTAATGACCGCGGCCGGCTCGAAATAAATTGCGACCTCGCCCCTGGAATCGCGAAACGATGCCGGAAAAATGCCGGGGAATAGCGCCGCCGCGATGCTGTAGGCGTAGGCAACCCCGGTTCCGATGGCGATGAGCGTGAACATATTGAGCCGCCGGTTGACGAGCGAAGCCCAGCCCCGCTCGAAAAACGGCCAGCCGCCCCAAAGGACGACGGGGCTCGCCAAAAGGAATTGCAGCCAAACCGCCGAGCCTGCCGGCAGCAAATTTTGAATCGGGCGGCCGATCAATTCATCGACGGTGGCAATCAAAACGAGCGGAACGGATAGTGCGACGCCGGTCCAGAATCGCCGGGTCATCGACGCAAGTTCGGGATTCTCGCCTTCGGCGCCGGTCGGCGTCATCGGCTCCAGAGCCATGCCGCAAATGGGACAACTGCCTGGGCCCTCGCGGATGATTTGAGGGTGCATGGGGCAGGTCCACATGACCTTGCCGCCCGAGGCCGATGGAACTTCCTGGGTTTTCGGTGGGGAGGCGTGCTTTTTTACGTACGTATCCGGCTGGGCAATGAATTTTGCCCGGCAGCCGGCACTGCAAAAAAAATAAGACTGCCCGCCATGCTCCGCCCGGTGCTTCGCGCTGGCGGGATCGACCGACATGCCGCAAACGGGATCCTTGGCCGCGCCCGATGTGTTGGTCGGCGCCGCATGTTGATGCCCGGAATGATGGTGATTTTCATTCATGAAAAAGATGAGTTGTTGACGAATGTATTCACTAGATAGGACGAATGTAAGAACTTTTTAACTCAATTTCTGTCACTTACTCTTGTTCTACTTAGAATTGCCTCAGCAAAATACCCGTCGTGGGGGTTGGGTGATGCCAGACAGTACTTCCTACGCCCTGCGGAGTGGGGACGAATCGATCGCTAATCCCGAAGAGATCGTCGAACTCTCGGAACGCGTCGGCCTGCTCGCCAAGCAAAAGACCGGCGACATTCAACAAATCACCAATCAATCGAAGATCCTGGCGCTCAATGCCATGATCGAAGCGGCCAGAGCCGGCGACGCCGGTCGGGGCTTTTCCGTCGTCGCTTCGGAAATGAAAAATATTTCAACCCAGATCAACGACGTCGCCCGCCAGCTCGAGCAAGAACTCGCCAGCGAGGCGAGCCGTCTCGAAGATCTCGGGCGGCGCATTGTCCGGGAGCTGCGCGGCGAGCGTTTGGTCGATCTTTCGCTCAACGCTATCGAAATCATCGATCGAAATCTCTATGAACGGACTTGCGACGTTCGCTGGTGGTCAACCGACAAGGCTGCGGTCGATTGCGCGAGCGATCCAAGCCCGGAGAACTCCCAGCATTGCACCGAACGTCTCGGCGTCATTCTCAGCGCCTATACCGTCTATCTCGATATCTGGATATGCGACCGTAACGGCGTCGTCCTGGCCAACGGCCGTCCCGATCGATATCCGAATGTGCGCGGCGCCCGGGTTTCGTCCGAAGAGTGGTTCAAGAAGGCGATGGCAACACTTTCCGGCAATGATTTCGCCGTGGCCGACGTTGCGCCCATCCCGCTGCTCGACAATGCCGTGACCGCTGCCTATTCAACCGCGATCCGCGAAGACGGCCGGTTAGATGGCGCCGTATGGGGCGTGATCGTCGTTCATTTCGATTGGACACCTCAAGCGCAGACGGTGGTCGACGGCGTGCGCCTCACCCCGGAAGAACGCGACCGCACCCGCGTGCTGCTGCTCGATTCCAACCATCGCATTATCGCTTCTTCCGATCATCAAGGCGTCTTGAGCCAAAGCCAGCCGTTACGGACAGAAGGCGCGCAGCGCGGAAGCTACGAGGATCAGTCCGGCAATACGGTGAGTTTTGCCCTTACCCCCGGTTACGAGACTTATCGCGGGTTGGGCTGGTACGGCTGCATCGTGCAGAGGCCGCGCCGAGACGGCCCCTGACGTTCCTCGTCGGCGCCCCGATGGTTATCGACCGGGGCCATCTCAATAGCCGGTAGCGATTCCCCGCAAAGTCTGCGGCTTGACGAGCGAAATCTGCTTATCGTCGAGCAACTTGATCAATTCTTGCGTTTTGAGCTGAGTCAATGTGCGGCTCACCGTTTCGACGGTCAGACCGAGATAATCGGCGATATCCGCTCTGCTCATCGGCAGGACGATCGGATTGCCGGATTGTCCGTGGCGAATTGAGGCGTTCGACAGCAACAGCAGGAACGACACCACTCGCTCTCGCGCCGATTTCCGGCCCAGCAGCATCATTTGATCCTGTGCTGCGGCCAATTCATGGGACGCCATGTTGAGGAGCCTCTGCTCCAGCTTCGGGAGCTCGTCGAACAAGGCCTCGAGCTTTCGCCGAGGGAACCGGCAGAGTTGAGTCGGCGTCAGCGCTTCCGCGCTGTAGGCATAGGAATCGTTATGCGTGAGTCCCAGAAAATCCCCGGGGAAAAGAAAGCCCGTGATTTGCCGCCGGCCGTCGGCCAGCAGCTTGAAGATCTTGACCGCTCCCTCTTTGACGTTAAAGACGTGATCCGCGGGCTCCGCCTCATCGAAAACCACCTCGTGAGGCGCGATGCCGACAACCTGCATAATGGAGGTCAGCCGTTTTTGCTCGTCCGCGTTCAGTGGCGCACAGGCCGCATAATCCCGCGCCGCACAGGTATCGCAAGGATGCGCCAAATGCGGCGCATGGCGCTCTGCCTGGGTGGCCACGCTGAATCGAGACATGGCCAAATGATACGCCCGAAAAGCGCGGCCCGAAAGGCGCGGCCCGAAAGGTGCGGCCCGAAAAGCGCGGTAAGATAGGCGCGGTAAGATAAGCGCCGCCCGACAGCCGAATAATTGGCCGCGGGCCCGCCGCATTGTCACTATTGCCAGTTAAATCAATGCGTTCCCGGGCGTTCCCGGAAAATCGCCGGTCAATCGTTTGAACGCGCGAACGCCACCCATTGAATAGCCGCAAGTTACCAGGGACGCGGAGAGCCAGGTTCTGTCCCAATCGCCGGGATCAATTTCATTGTTTAGGTCGGCCCGGATCGCCCGGCACCCATGAATCATCGCCAGATGTTCGCCGGCGTCGATAATGGATTTTCCGATCTGGTCCCGGCCGGGAATATTGGGAACGACGATATTGCTGACCCAAAGGGTGCGGCTTTCGTGAAGATCGTCCCGAACCTCGAAGGCAAACAAACCGAGGATGTAACCGCCGGGATTTTGAATGGCCATCAAACCGTGCGGCCATTCCGGAGAGCGCGAGGTTATTCGCGGCCGGGCGAATTGAACCCATCGCTCAAGCGTAACCCCGGGCGCCAGGGTGCGCACGATCGGATAGGCCTGCTCGATCATGGCCTTGTCGAAAAAACGGGGGATCAGCTGATTTCCCATAAATTAAATCCGCAATGAGCGCGTCACGAGGTTTTTGGGGAGCGCCCAAATTTGGCTTTATTTAACTATCTATCGAACCAATATGAATTGACGCAGATCAATGGCGGGCAACCCGGCATCGACTAAAAACCTTAATTATTCGAGACTCTTTCGCATGGCGCACAGCAACCGCGGCAACGACTCATCATTGCCAAGCAATAAGGCGATTGAATCGAAGAAGCTCGATCCAAGCGGCACCGGAATACGCGGTCCTGCATCGGACGATCTCAAATCTGGTTTCCCGCCGGAGACCTCCCAGACCAGAGAATTTGCCGCATGGCCGTTCGATCGATTCTTTCCGGGCATGAGCGATTTTATGACGGCATTTGCGGCACGCCGCGGAGCGCCGCCGGCGACGCCAACGACGCGTGCGCCCGGTGCCAGCGAGCCGATCGAGCCGCCGCCGAGTGTCGACCGCCTCGTTCAAACCGCCTTGGGCAAGACGACGTTTTCGATTTCGCCGGTGTCTCTGGCACTGGCCTATTTCGATTGGGCGACTCACTTGGCGATGTCCCCGGGAAAACAAGCCGCGCTGTTCGAGAAAACCGCGCGCAAGACGGCGCGGTTTGCGGTTCACGCGATGCGGGCGCTCGCCGATCCTGCCGAAACTTCCTGTATTGAGCCGCTCGCTCAAGATCGCCGCTTCGATCACCCGGCGTGGCAACAGCTTCCCTACCGCTTCATCTACGAGTCGTTCCTCCTGACCCAACAATGGTGGCACAACGCGACCACCGGCGTTCACGGCGTTTCCCGCCACCATGAACAAGTGGTTTCCTTCGCGGCACGGCAAATTCTCGACGTCGTCTCACCGGCGAACTTCGTTGCTACGAATCCCGAGGTCTTGGCGGTCACTATCGAGCAAGGCGGGAAAAATCTGGTGCAAGGCGCCGTCAATCTGATTGAGGATTGGGAACGGGCCGTTGCCGGGCGTCCGCCCGTCGGCAGCGAGACGTTTCAGCCGGGCGAGCGCGTGGCTCTGACGCCGGGTGCGGTTGTTTACCGGAATCCGCTGATGGAGCTTATCCAATACAAATCCGCAACATCGGAGGTTCAAGCCGAACCGGTTTTGATCGTGCCCGCCCCGATCATGAAATATTACATTCTCGATCTCTCGCCCCAAAATTCTCTCGTCAAATATCTGGTCGATCGCGGCCACACCGTCTTCATGATCTCGTGGCACAATCCGGGCCCGGACGATCGCGACCTCGGCATGGCCGAATACCTGAGCCTCGGAATCATGCCGGCACTCGAAGCGGTCAAGACGATCGTACCAGAGCGCAAAGTCAATGCCGTCGGCTATTGCTTGGGCGGCACGCTGCTGTCGATCGCCGCGGCACAGATGGGCCAAGAGAAAAACGCCACTCTCAATACTGTCTCGCTTCTCGCAGCGCAGGTCGATTTCACCGATGCCGGCGAGCTCATGCTGTTCATCGACGAGAGCCAGCTCGCCTATTTGGAAGATTTGATGTGGGATCAAGGCTATCTCGACACCAAACAGATGTCGGGTGCGTTTCAGCTTTTGCGATCGAACGATCTGATTTGGTCGCGGAGCGTGCACGACTACCTTCTGGGCCGGCGCACGCCGATGACCGATCTTATGGCCTGGAACGCCGACGCCACGCGGATGCCTTACCGTACGCATAGCGAGTATCTGCGCCGGTTGTTCCTCAATAACGATCTGGTGGAAGGGCGGTATGAAGTGGCGGGCCGGCCGGTCGCCTTATCCGATATCCATGTGCCGATCTTCGCGGTGGGGACCGAAACCGATCATGTCGCCCCCTGGCGTTCGGTCTACAAACTCAATTTGCTGCTCGATGCGCCGGT
Organism: Alphaproteobacteria bacterium; assembly: GCA_041479345.1. Classification (GTDB taxonomy): domain Bacteria; phylum Pseudomonadota; class Alphaproteobacteria; order DATDPM01; family DATDPM01; genus DATDPM01. Next base: position 15,028 of record JBGOXX010000024.1, on the reverse strand, counting down.
GTCCTTTGTTCTGACGAGCGGCGGCCACAATGCCGGGATTGTCAGCGAGCCCGGCCATCCGCGCCGCTTCTACCGGCTGTCCCATCGCGAAGACGGCGGCCGTTATATCGATCCGGAGACGTGGTATGCGACGACACCCCGCGTCGAAGGATCTTGGTGGCCGGCTTGGGCCGATTGGCTGGAATCGCACGGGACGGCTAAAAAATCCCCGATACCGGCGATGGGCGCCACGGATAAGGGCTATATGCCGCTGGGGCCTGCCCCCGGCACCTATGTTTTCGAGGCCTAGCGCGCTCGAAATCCGGCGCGTCTCCGCAATTCACGCAACGCCGAAGTACTTGAACCAATCCAGCATCTGCGCCCATGCGCTTTTGGCTTGGGCGGGGCGGTAGCTCGGCCGGTAATCGGCATTGAAGCCGTGCGGCGTATCGGGATAGACGATTATCTGCGACAGCTTATGCGCGGCTTTCAATGCCGCTTGCATCGCCTCTATATCGGTCGTCGGAATTCCGGAATCGGCACCGCCATAAAGCCCTAAAACCGGAACCGTAATGGTGCTCGCCAGATCGAGCGGCTGCTTCGGTTTGAGCGCGGTCGCCTCACCGGCAAGCGGCCCATACCACGCGACCGCCGCCTTGACCGCCGGATTGTGGGCCGCGTAGAGCCAGACCTGCCGCCCGCCCCAGCAAAAACCGGTGATCCCGAGACGGGCCGTATCGGCCTTGCCCGTCGATTTCGCCCAAGCCACAGTCGCGTCCAGATCGGAAGCCACTTGGGCATCGGGAACCTTGGAGACGACGCTGTCCAGGATCTGTTGAATATCGGTCATTTTCGAGACATCCCCTTCCCGCGCATAGAGAGCCGGGGCGACGGCAAAATAGCCGAGCTTGGCAAAGCGGCGGCAAATGTCCTTGATGTGTTCGTGGACGCCGAAAATTTCCTGAATCACGACGACAGTCGGAAACGGCCCGCCGGCGGCCGGCATCGCGCGATAAGCCGGAATGGCGCCATCGGAAACCGGAACCTTGACTTCGCCGGCCTCAAGCCCCTTCGAATCGGTGACGATGGTTTGCGCCGAAACCGGCATTACCGCGAGAGCGAACCCCGCGGCAAGTCCCGTCAGCACGAAGCCGCGGCGCGAAAAATCCCGATTCGGTGAAAGGCTTGCTACTTGACTGTCGATATGACCATTACCCTGCCTGTCAATTGGGTTATCCCACTCATGCATCGGCTGTTCCTCGACGAGCGATTGCGGACAGCATCATAGCCATTTCAATAATCACCGGCAGCTGCTGTCCGCAGCGATCCAGCCGATCCAAAATGGGAGATATACCGGCGTCAAAGGGTTTCACCGGGCGTTGCCCAAAGGTTTGTCCCCGTGCCGGGCTTAACGTTTCTGAGGAAAGGTCGCCGATTTCCGCTGGAGTTCGGCAATCACTGCAACGCTTTGGTCTTCGACTCGAGTTCGGACTTCAGGTCGTCTTGTGTCTTGAATTCCGGCGCATTTGCCAAATCGTCTTTTGAAACATCGAGTTCGACGATCTTTCCCGACTCATCCGGGATAAGCCGCGCCTTATCGGAAGCAACAGCAACATTCTTCCCGCCGATACCGAGAAACCCTCCGATCGTGATGACGACCGCCGCCAGGCGCCCATCTTGATTGAGAACAAGGTCCTCGACTTCGCCCACATCTTCGCCGGACGCGTCCAGAACTTTCAATCCGAGCGCGGTTCTGGCCCTGAATTGAGTTATCCCTTCGACCGGGAGGACCGCAATCTGCTCGTTGATCGGTGATCCGGGCGCCTGAGTTTTCGGTACGCCAGCCGCCGGAGCGACATGCGAAGGAATACCCAGTTCACTGGACGGGGTCGTTGGATCCGGCTCTTGAACCGCATCCGGCGTCGTCGGCAGCGGTGCCTTTCCAACGTCTTGCGGGACATTTTGATCGTTCGGTTTCTGCGGCGTCGGCGGAGCCGCTGACGCCGAATTGACGGCCACCATGACGCCGACGATGGCCGCTACGGCAAATAAGGAGTTCGTCACCCTGTTCATCTTCGTCAGAACACTCTCCTGGCGCGAAGGCCGATGGTATCTGTTTTCACATAATCGCGCACACAATCGCGCCGTCACGTCCCATAGACGGTGCCGAGTGCGAACTATTCCGGCGATGCCGGCGACGCGGAGTCGCCTTGTCCTTTCACCGAATCGCCCTGTCCTTTCACCGAATCTATTGTATCGCTCGGCAGCGGATGTTCGCGCCGGATATTGCCATTCCGCCAGCGATAGCCGAATCCGGAGTAATTTTCGATTGCCGAGAAATCCGCGTCCAAGGATCGGAATTTCCGGCGGACGTGCCGGATCAAAGACCGAACATTGGCGTGAAAGCCGTTGGTGCCATCGCCCGCCCGGAATTCCTTGCCGTGAACGACGTCGTAGATTTCGCGATAGGCGATGTCCTCGCCCGCCCGGCTTGCCAGCAAATTGACGATCCGGAATTCCGTGACCGTCAACGGTACACGCTCGCCCTTCCACGAGACCCGATGCATTTTGACGTTGACGGTGAGAGGCCCGCAGGACAGGGCGCCTGATGAAAGATCGCGGCTATAAAGCGGTCTTACGCCATTGGCGATAATTCGCAGCCGCTTTGCCAAGATCAATAGACTGCGCGATTTATGGAGGACGTCGATAGCACCACGGTCGAGCGCATCTTCCTCGGTTCTCTCGTCGCAAAACGCGGTCAAGATTGCGATGGGGACGGACAGGCCCATCTCCCGGAACTGATCAAGCATTTCCGCGCCCGAAAGGGCCGGCATTTTCCAGTCCATAAGAACGACGTCGCAACGCCTGCCCATGCGAAAATAGTCGAGCGCGCTATGGCCTTCTCCGAACTCGACGACCTCGAAGTTCTCGTCGACGAGGTTGCGTGCGAGTTCCTCCCGGTACATTTGATCGTCGTCGATGAGCGCAATCAGCGTCGGCATCTGGATCGCGGGGTCATCGTCGCTCCATCCCATCTGGGCTATTGGGCGACGGAGTCGAGAATTAAGCTTCGCTTGATCGACCTGCGTATCGAATTCCGATTCATTCGTTGGCAGCATGTCCCTTGACCTCATCAATTGTTTGCCACAGCGGCGGATATCTCTTGCGACCCACCATTATTCGCCTGTCGTCACAACATTTACGCCTATCCTTCCGGTAGACCCTCTTTGGGTCAGCGTTATTCCGCACCGCACAAAAAATAATCGATTGAATAGACGTATTTCCCATACCGCGATTGGGAATTCGGCCCAATCCCACACTTGATTCCCTCAACTGCGCCCGAATTCCCTCAACTGCGCCCGATTTTTGACATCGTTTGAACGCAGCGGCGCGGGATCGATTTCGCAATAATCGGGTTAGGTCATGGTCTGTGGACCCGTCCATAGGCTGCAATCCGTCGAGGTTCGTCATCTCTCGTCCCAAAGCTAGGGGGACGAACCACGCCGCAAATCGGAGTCGTCCTACGCGACCCGGTCCATCCCGGTACGGATTTCCGTCGATCAACTTCCGCACCGGTCCCGAAAACAAAAACCACATCAGGAGGGAAGAATGACCAAGTTGATTCTTACCGCAGCTCTTGCGGCGATTCTCGTCGCCCCGCTAGCCACGACGGCTCACGCCCAATCCTCGGGCGCGGCGCCGTCAGGATCCAGCGGCAGTGGCGCTGCCGCCTGCAATGCCATCACCGATCCGGTGAAGAAGGAGCAATGCTTGAAGAGCAGCAGCGGCAGTAGCGGTCAGATGCAGCAAAACGACAGCGGTTCGAGCGGTTCGAGCAGCTCAGGCGGGTCGCGCTACTAGACCCGATAGGTATTTCGACGAATCGTCGAAAGGGAGCGGATCCGCCTCGTCGGATCCGCTCCTCGGCGAATTTTCGAGGGGAACCGCCCCGATCGTGAGGAGGGAGATTCAGCGATGGCATCCAGCATTTCTTTGCAAATTCTTGGTCTCGCGATTGTTGCGGGTCTTGGGCTCATTCCCGCCATCGTCGCGGCAGAAAAGGGGCGATCCTTTGGACGGTGGTGGCTTTACGGGGTGCTTTTCTTTCCGCTGGCGTTTCCGCACGCCATTCTTGCTGAGGAGGGGCCGCGATTCGTCCGCCGCGATCGCTTCCGCAAAGACGCAACGCGCTACTCTTGGAATTCCTATTTCGGCGCTAAGTCCGCAGTCCGCGATCATGACCCCATCGACCGTGACCTGGGCAATTCTTGGACCGATCTCCGGATGCAGCAAGCGGGCAAGAATTCCGCCGCGGCTCCGGGCGGTCCCTCATTGCGCACCCCCTCATTGCAGCCAGGCGAAATGGCGAAGTCCGGCCGCGAGACGCCCGAACGCGAGACGCCGTGTCCGCCGCACGGCAATTCGAGATTGGCGGGATGGAGTTTCGATGACCGGGATATCCATAGTCAGCCCGATATCGACCGTCCGAATTGGCCGCGCGGGGACTATGGTGGGATTAGATTCCCGTTCATTTCGATCGTCAGCGTTCTCGCGCTGACGATGCTGGTCACCGCCGGAGCTTATGAAATCGCGGCCGGAGGCTGGTCGGCGCTTTCCCAGCAAATCGCCGCAATTGGACCTAAGATTGAACGAGGGATGCCAGCCCATTTCGACGTGGCGGCACCGCCGGCTTCGGCCCCCACCACTTTACCAGCCGTGGAGGAAGCCGCTTCATTCCCGCTGCCCAAGCCGGCCCTAGCGACCCCCATTGCCGCCATCGCACCCGCAGCCGGCCCATCGCCGCCGGCCCTGCCCCAACAGGCGGCGATCCCGCCGCAGTCGGTAACGATGCCGCAACCAGCGCCGACTCCCGAAAAATCCGTGGAGAAACCGATGTCGGTGCAGAAGCCGATCGGCGGCAACTCGCCGGTGGCGGCGCCGAGCCCGCATTCGGGCGCCAAATCCCAACACATCGTTGTTTCGCGCGATGTCGTCAAACACGTACAGACTTCGCTTAGTACCCTCGGTTATGCACCCGGTCGCATCGACGGAAAACTTGACAGCAAAACCCGCGACGCCATTCGAAATTACCAATTGCGCATGGATATTGCCGCAACCGGGGTCATCGACGCGCAATTGCTACGAAGCCTTGGCGTGAAGGCTTACGCAAAAAATGACTGAGTTTTTTCAGAAAACTCCGCGCTAGATTTTCGAACGCCGTCTTGAATTATTCCCTGATCACCGGAATCGTTTTCCGCCTCGCATCCACGCCGGATTAGCGACCTATTTTGACATTATTTAGTCACAATAAATGCACCGACCCACTTCTACAAATGCCACAATTAAGCGCGAAGCTCACGGCGCGGATGCGATTTCAAAGCTCCCGCCTTGCAAGCGCAATAACATCATAGAGATCATGCGTTGAATAACCGCGGAGAGCTATCCGGTCACGTCGGAACCATTTGCGTCGGTCCGCAATTTCCGCAAGGGCGCTTCATCATTTTCTGCGATCGCCCGCCGGCGTGATTTAAGAGTTAAACCGGACGCGCATTGTTCGCGTCCCTTTCGACAGCGCCAAATCGACGCGCCTTACGAATTTCACTTCAACGGTTTTGGAGAACGGCATGAAGGCACCAGACCGGAAATCCGATATCGACGAAAGTCTCCGGGAAGGATCGCGAGAGTTCATTCTGCGCCGCCAGCGCTCGGGTTTTGGTGCCAAGAGAATCGGAGAGCGAAAGCTTTCTACCCGCCAGAATTTCGCGCAACCCGATCTCGCGGCTTGGCAGGGTCGGCCGCCGGCCCGGGCCGCAGCGGATGTGCCGCGGAATCTCGCCGATCAAATCAACGGTCTTCGCCGTTATGCGCGGTCGCTGCTTGGAAATTCGAGCGAGGTTGAGGATCTCGTTCAGGAATGCCTGACGCGCGCGCTGGAGCGGGTGCGCAGCTGGAGCCAGATCCGCGATGTCCGCGCCTATTTATTCTCGATCCTTCACAACGTGCACGTCGACCGCATGATCCGTCAGAAGCGTGCGTCCTTTGCAATCCCGCTTGACGATGCGACGCCGAAGATTGCCATTCATCCACCCCAACTCGGCCAGCTGGAACTTCGCGATCTGGCTTGGGCCCTGGGAGAGCTGCCGGCCGAACAGCGCCGCGTCGTCCTACTCGTCGGCCTGGAAGGGATGACCTATCAAGAAGTCGCCGACCTGCTCTGTATCCCCGTCGGCACCGTCATGTCGCGATTGTCGCGCGGCCGCAAGGCCCTGCGCCGATTGATGGCGGGCAGCACTTTGCGGCTGGCGGGGCGGCTGGCGGGATCGTGACTGGGTAAGATCGGAAAAAGAAGCGCCCCGGATCATCCGCCCCGGATCATCCGCAAGGACCATCCAGCCGCAAGAACCATCCGGGGCGCCGATAGAGCGAGGGGGGTTAGCGGTTGTTGTCGTGTGAGGGGGCGGTTACGGCACCGATCGCAGCGCCACCGGCGCCGCCGAGTGCCGCGCCGAGTGCCGGAACGCCGGCCACCGCACCCAAGATCGCGCCACCGGCTGCGCCGATCGCGCCACCGCTTACGGCTCCCTGCTCTTGAGGAGTCATATTCGAGCAGGCCGCAGCAAGAAAAAGCACGGGCAGGATGATTCCGATACGGGTTAATCGCGACACGATTGCCTCCTTTCACGCGCACAATTCAATCAACATAAAGGCCGTCCATGAAACGACGGCCCCGGCAAAGAGGTTGCCGCGCAAACGGGGCAAAACTTGGGCGATCCAAATTTTGTCACAACACCAAATATTGCGGCGCTGACGGACGACTTCGGAATTTTTTGCCGATATTGGTTGGGCGCGATAAGGCTCCGCAACTATGCGGCGACGCGAAGCCCGATTGTTATTTTCAATCCGCCGGTTTCGCGATTGGCGGCGGCAACCGTGCCACCCATCGCCTCGACATTGCGCCGCACGATCCACAATCCGATTCCGAAATGGCTTTCTTCGTCCGCCGTGCGGGCGGGCCGTTCTGAAAAATAGCGCTCGAAGATACGATTAAGATTGCGGGGATCAACCCCCGGCCCCTGGTCCTCGATCACGAATTCCGCCAAGCGCCCGTTGCGCCGCAACGTGACGCCGATCGTCCCGCCGGACGGCGAAAAGCTGATGGCGTTCTCGAGAAGATTCTCGACGACCGTTTCCAGCATTTCCTTGCCGCCCCAGATGGTAACGCCGGGCTCGATTCTTTGGATCATGCTGAGACCGCGCGCCCGCGGCCATTCGCCGCTCGCAACCAGTTCCTCCAACAGGAGGGTCGAGAAATTGACCTTGCGGTGAGGCGTGTCGATGATCGCGGCGGCCGCCTCATCCATGCGCCTGGCGGCCGAAACTAAGGCGTCGAGCTTGCTCACGGAGCGTTCGATCAATTCGATCGATCGCCCGGTTCGCCCCTCCTGCTGTCCGAATACTTTTTTGAGCGGCTCCAGAGATTGACGAATGACGGCGATCGGCGTTTTCAAGGCGTGCGCGTTTTCCTCCGCGGCCTGGCGGATGCTGCTGGACGACGTGTGCAAGGCGTTGACCAAAAGATCGAATTCCTGCGCAACGCCGGCGAGTTCCGGAATCCGGTTATCCGCCGCGAACGAGGCCTCGCGGGAGCGTTCGGTGCGAATCTGGCGCGCCAGCTGCTCGAACCGCAACAGGCTTCGCCACACGCTCGCGAACAGAGCGATGACGACCACGGCGATGAGGACGTAAATGCCCGAGGCGACGCGGACCTGGGGCGTTTTCCAATAGGGTTGCGCGAAGGACGATTTGACGAATTCCTGATTCGAGCTCGACGTGAAGACCGCCCAGCACCCATTGGGAAGATTGATCGGTGCAATCGAGGTTAGAATTTCTTCGTCGCCGTGAGGATTTTGATAGCGCGTCGACAGCGTATGGTCGCCTTCGCAGGTATAGCGAAGCATGTCGAGAATGCCGGTTTTCACCAGCACCGCCATTTCCTGGCTGAGATAGTCAGCCGATGCCTGCGGCGCGGAGGCGATATAGAAGAAACTGCCGGGGTCGGAAGCATTCTTCGGGCGGAACAGAAGTTTCGCGTTGCCCCGGCCCTTGGCAAGCTCGACCAGCTTTTGTTTCAGGGCGTTGGCGGAGCCTTCCTGAAAGCTGGCGAGCAGCGGCGACATCGTGATCGCGATCAGATTGCCTTCATCCTGAATGCTGCGCGCCAGAACGATGTTCTTCTGCTCGTCGATCGTCCGCAACCGCCCGTAAAGGATCAGCGGAACCGCGAGAAAAATCGCCAGCAGAAGAAAAAATTTGAAAGCTAGGGATCGCCCGACGGCGCGAAGACGAGCGAACAGCTCATGGAGCGCTGCTAACATCGTCGCGCCAGCGATAGCCGAAATTCGAGTAGTTTTCGATGTGGCCGAACGAATCGTCGACCTTCCGGAATTTCTGGCGAATTCGCTTGACGAAGGTCCTCACATTCGACCGGTAGCCTTCGTCGCCGGGACCCGCCACGAAATCCTTGCCGTGGACGAGATCGTAAAGTTCCCGGTAGCGCACATCGTTTCCCGCCCGGGAAACGAGATAATGCAGCATCTTGAATTCGGTGAGGCTCAGTTCGATCTGGGTGCCTTCCCAGAAGGCCCGTCCCATTTCGAGACGCAATTCCAATTTGCCGCGGTGCAGAATTTCTTCCTCGGCGGCATCCAATTCGGCATCGACCGATTTGGCCTTGGCGCCGGATAGGATCAACTCGATTCGCTTCAGCAGAATGGAAAAGCTGCGCGCCTTCTCGACAAAATCGACCGCCCCGCTCAACAGAGCCGCTTCCTCATACATCTGGTCGGACAGCACCGTGAGGAAAATCACCGGAATTTCGATTCCGCTGTCGCGGATCTGGCGCAAGACCTGGATGCCGTTCATTCCCGGCATCTTCCAGTCCAGCAGGATAAGATCCGCCGAATCGTCTCCCGTGATCTCTTCGAGGGCTGACGGGCCGTCAGAGAACGTTACGACGTCGAACCCTGCATCCGTCAGGTTTTGATAAAGCGATTCGCGAAAAAGATCGTCGTCATCCACCAGGATGATACGCGTGTGGTCTCCCATCACATCACCGTTGCTTGCCAAGATTCTCCGCCTGAATCCTTCCGACGCACAAACGATTGTCATCCGCGGCGTGCTCTGATTCCGCCGGCGCATTGATATCATAAGACAGCGCACGGAGCTTGTGCGTGCCGATATCGAGATAAAAATACACTTTAAGCGCGCAACCGTCGCCCCCGGAATAATCGGTATATTGCCAGATCGTCGCCGGCGGCTCTTCCTGAATTGCGGCGGGTTTTCCCATCATGTTCTCGACCGCAATCTGATCGAGTCCCACCAGACTTTTCGGATCGAAAAGATTGGGCTTGGGCTCGGGCCGCACCTGCGGAACGACCGCCACCCGTTCGGGCTCCGGCTCCGGAGATTGAACCACCGGAATGGCCGACGGCAAGTTGTCGGCTTCCGGGGCGGCCCGAACAACCGGTGGTGGTGGCGCCGGCGGCTCCAGAAAGCTGCAGGAAGAAATCAGCAGCCCGGCCGCAAGGCAAATTCCCCGGGCCGTAAGGCGGATTCCCCGGGCCGCAAGGCAGATTCCAGTAGGCATGGAGGTCTTCATCGTGATGGGTGAACCTCCCTGGCATTCCCTGTGACTAACTTGTGGCGATCGCAACATCGCCGCGCACTCTAGCCGGATAATCCCCGGCGGGCGACCACAACGGCGAATTGGTACGGATAATCCATTATGCACATATTCCCGAAGCCCCTCGGCTGCCCTTGAGCTCGCCCCAGCCAAAGGTTCACCTCCACCCGCAAGACGACGACGGCCGGAGCCGACGAAGCGGGGTGGCGATACCCATATTAAGTAACATTATTAAGCTCAAAACCATGGCAAGAATGGGGCAGACCGGCCGTCACTTTAGGACCGATTTCTTAGATCCGTTAACGCCCCGGTTAACGCCCCGGTCTATCGATTCAATCGGTAAAACGAGCTGAGAATCCGTAACCCCAAGCGATCCTTGGCGAGAATGACGGCGATTCGATCGGTGTCCCTGCCAAGACGAGGTAACCGAGCGGCACGAGCTCGGCAGGCTCGCAGCGGCAGTAGCCCATCGACCATTCGACATAATCCCGCCGCACATTCTCCGAGCGCAGGACAACTCGAAAATCGGCGTGGCGCGGATCGCTCTTGATGCTTTGCAGGACCGCGGCGAGTGCTTTTTTCTGTCCTTCGAGAGCTTGAATGAAATTGTCGCCCACATAGAGCAACATTCCGGTAATGCCGAGTGCCGAATTTTTTTCGCGCGCCGCGGTCAGCAAGCGTTCAAGTTCGGACTCGCTCATCTGACCACAGGATGAGCTTACGTAGATAACTTGATCGACCCGATTATCAATATCCATGAGCGCACCCGGCGCTGATGTGAAGATACACTCTTGGACTCGGTAGCCCGGCGCTCACAGCAACCCAGCAATTGTCCGGAATGAGCCCCTGCTTCCGGAAATCGAAAAGAGTCACTGGCGGTGGACGCAGTCTCCACCGACCCTTTCTCCGACCGGGATTCCCTGTTAAGCGGGAAAGATACGGGGAATTTTGACGATTCCGGGCACCAGCCAAGGAAAATTAGCTCGATGAGGGGACACCATTCGATGGATTATCGAGAAATCTCCTCTGTATCGGGACGGGGAATTTTTCGACGTATCAGGGAAGTTTGTGGCGCGATCACGGAAATATTTAAGTCGACCGGGGATTACTCTTCCCAAACTCAGCTTGGATGAGGTTTTTTGGTAGCCACCGGGAGACGCCATGTTCGAGCAATTGCTGACGCCCGTCGCCGACAGTCTGCCGCTCTCGTTCGTTGTCGCGGCGCTCCCGATCATCGTCGTGCTGGCGCTGCTTGGCGTCGTGCGCCGTCCCGCGTGGCAGGCGTCGCTCGCGGGTCTGGTCGTGGCTCTCGTCATCGCGACGACGGTGTGGCGGCTGCCGGCCGGTCTCGCGGTCGATTCCGTCATCAACGGCGTCGTCTTCGCGTTGTGGCCGGTGATGTGGATCGTCGTCAATGCGCTGCTGCTCTACAACATCGCCGTGGAGTCGAAGCGTTTCGATGCGTTCCGCGCCTGGATCATCGCCCACTTGCCGAACGATCGGCGCGTCGTATTGATCGTGATCGGTTTTTGCTTCGGCGCGCTTCTCGAGGGAATTGCCGGATTCGGCACGCCAGTCGCGATTACCTCGTCGCTGCTCATTCTTGTCGGCTATCCGCCGCTGGAAGCCGTCGTCTTCGTGCTCATTTTCAATACCGCGCCGGTCGCCTATGGCGCGCTCGGCGCGCCGGTGACGGTTCTTGGTGCGGTAACCGGTTTGCCCGCGTCGGTGCTTGGCTCGATGATCGGTCGACAATTGCCGATCATCGCGCTGATCCTGCCGTTCTATGTAATAAACATCTATGGCGGCCTGCGCTCGATCCGCGCGCTGTGGCCGATGCTGCTCGTCGCCGGGGGCAGCTTCGGCCTCTCGCAATTCCTCGGCTCGAACTATATCAATTACACGCTGACGGACGTGCTTTCCTCCCTGGGCTCGTTGGCCGCAACCCTGCTCTTCCTGCAGGTCTGGCGGCCCGAGCCCAATCCGCAATTCGCCATTGCTGAAGCGGGCCTCGCCAGGGAAGCGCGCTCTGATGTCTCGCCGTGGCAGGGCTGGCTGCCCTGGATCATCGTTTCAGCGGTCGTCATTCTGTGGACGACGTTCAAGATCGCCGTCATCGGTCAGCAGGGGATTCCCTGGCCCGGCCTCGATAAGGCGATTTCGATCACGCTCTATGACAATAAGCCCTACGCCGCGGTCTGGACGTTTCAGCCGCTCGGCACGGGCACCGCGATCCTCCTCGCCGCCATCATCACCGCGATCGTCGTGCAATTAAGCCCGGCCGCTTTCTTTCGCTGTGTCGCGCGCACCATCGGTCAGGCGTGGCTTGCGGTCGTCACCGTCTGCCTGATCGTCGGGCTTGCCTATCTGATGAATTATTCCGGTATGGCCTACACGCTCGGACGGGGCGCCGCCTCGGCCGGCCAGATCTTCGTTCTGCTGTCGCCCTTCCTCGGCTGGGCCGCCGTGTTCCTATCGGGCAGCGACACGTCCGGCAACGCGCTGTTCGGCAATTTGCAGGTGGTCGCAGCGCGGCACCTCGGCCTCGATCCGGTGTTGTTCGCCGCGACCAATTCGTCCGGCGGCGTGATGGGCAAGATGATTTCGCCGCAGAATATCGCGACCGGCGTCTCGGTCACGGAGCTGCGCGGGCAGGAAGGCGCCGTCTTCGCGCGGACCTTCTGGCACAGCATCGTGCTGACGCTGATGCTCGGGGTGCTGGTGGCACTGCAGCAATACGTGTTCCCGGGGATCATCCCACGGTAGATGTAAAATCGCGTTGCATCCGGGGAGAGTTGCATCCGGGGAGACATGGGCCCCCGCTAAATTCTAATCTTTCCCGACAAGATTGATGCGGAGGGCGGCGCGGCTCCAAATTTCAACGAGAGAATGGTTGAAGGTCGAGACGTAATGGCGGAGGGGGTGGGATTCGAACCCACGATACGGTTACCCGTATACACACTTTCCAGGCGTGCGCCTTAGACCACTCGGCCACCCCTCCCCGTTCCTTCGCGGCCGCACCGGCGAAGGGCGCCAACCATACCAGCCCCGGCGCAACCAAGCCAAGGGAGCGCGGCGGCGCCGAAGCCTCTCATTCGATTGCGCAAATCCCTGGTTAACGGTTGCGCGCACGATTTCACCTGCTAAGTTACTCGGGTATTCGCGACGCGCGAGCGGGCCGGGGCGGGCCCGAAGGGGGAGCATGATCGCCGCGCGCATCCTCGGCTGGATATTGCTTGTCGCGGCATTGGCGATCGCCGTGACCGGCGTCGTCCTATGGATGGAAGGCCAGAATTTCGCTCAGTTGGCGGGCACTTTGTGGTGCGGCCTGGACGACTGCGAGAGCCTTCGGACCGTCCAGCTTGGCCTTCAGCGCTATCTCCACCCGGCGTTGTGGACCTACGGATTGCTCCCGCTCTTGAATAAGCCGGCCTATCAGGCCTTGCTCTTCGCCGTCCTCATACCCTCGGTCATCGGCATCGCCCTTCTCGTCTTGGGACGCAAGCGCGATCACCGCCGCCGCTTCAGCTGATCCTATTTGTTGTCGGTCTTGAGGGCGGCGATGAAGGCGCTGTGCGGAATTTCGACCTTGCCGAATTCCTTCATCCGCTTCTTGCCCTTCTTCTGCTTATCCAAAAGTTTTCGTTTGCGCGTCACGTCGCCGCCATAGCATTTGGCGAGCACGTCCTTGCGCATGGCGCCGATATCTTCCCGCGCCACGACCTTGCCGCCGATGGCCGCTTGCAGCGCGATCTTGAACAGCTGGCGCGGGATCAAATCCTTCAGCCGCAGCAGCACCGACCGGCCTCGCTCCTCCGCGTGAATTCGATGCACGACGGAGGAGAGCGCGTCGACCGGCTCGCCATTGACGAGGATGGCCAGCTTCACGAGATCCGATTCCCGGTAGCCATGGATCTGATAATCGAAGCTGGCATAGCCGCGGCTGACCGATTTCAACCGGTCGTAGAAATCGAACACGACTTCGTTGAGCGGCAATTCATAAACCAGCATGGCGCGGCCGCCGGCATAAGTGCGATCGATCTGAATGCCGCGCCGCTCTTCGCACAGCGATAACACCGCGCCGAGATAGGTATCGGGTACCAGAATCGTCGCTTTGATCCACGGCTCCTCGATTTTTTCGATCTTCACCGGATCCGGCATGTCCGCCGGATTGTGCAGCTCCAGCACCGTGCGGTTGGTTTGATGAACGCGATAGATGACCGATGGGGCGGTGGTGACAAGCTCGAGCCCGAATTCCCGGCGCAACCGCTCTTGGATGATTTCAAGATGGAGGAGTCCGAGAAATCCGCAGCGGAAACCAAACCCCAGGGCCGCCGAGGTCTCGCCCTCGTAAACGAAGCTCGCATCGTTGAGCCGCAGCTTCGACAGACTGTCGCGGAGATGTTCGAATTCCGCGGCGTCCGCAGGAAAGAGGCCGCAGAAAACCACCGGGACCGAGGGTTTGAATCCGGGCAAGGGTGCGGCCGCCGGCGCGCGCGCATCGGTGATGGTGTCGCCGACCTGGCAATCGGCGACGCTTTTGATTCCAGCGGTGATGAATCCGATTTCGCCGGGCGTCAATTCCGCCACGTCGACCTTCTTCGGCGTGGTGATGCCGACCTTGTCCACCTGGTGTTGCGCCCCGGTCGCCATCAGCTTGATCCTGACGCCGGGCTTCAACACGCCGTCCTTCACCCGCACCAGAATGACGACGCCCAAATAAGAATCGTACCAGCTATCGACCAGCAGCGCCTTCAGCGGCGCATTGCGGTCGCCCACCGGCGCCGGCAGCCGCGCAACCAAAGCCTCCAACACATCGGGCACGCCCTTGCCGGTTTTCGCCGAAATTTCGATGGCATGGGACGCGTCGATGCCGATCACATCCTCAATTTCGCGTTTGACGCGCTCGGGGTCCGCCGCCGGCAAATCGATCTTGTTCAATATCGGGATGATCTCGTGATTGTTGTCGATCGCCTGATAGGCGTTGGCCAGGGTTTGCGCTTCAACACCTTGCGTCACGTCGACCACGAGAAGCGAACCTTCGCAGGCTGCCAGGCTCCGGTTCACCTCATAGGCGAAGTCCACATGGCCCGGCGTGTCCATGAGGTTGAGCTCATAGGTCTCGCCGTTCTTGGCCTTATAGGTCAGCCGTACCGTCTGGGCCTTGATCGTGATGCCGCGCTCGCGCTCGATATCCATGGAATCGAGGACCTGCTCGCGCATCTCGCGCGCCTCCAAACCGCCGCAAAACTCGATCAGCCGGTCGGCCAGAGTCGATTTGCCGTGGTCGATATGGGCGATGATCGCGAAATTGCGGATATGGCGAAGATCAGTCATTTCAGCTTAGAAGCGGCGCAAAGGCCGGGG
>JBGOXX010000023.1:0-21415 GCA_041479345.1 Alphaproteobacteria bacterium | reverse complement strand
CGGCTCGCCGCTGCTCAGGATGAGGTGGTTCTCCATGCCACCAACAATTCTTGCTCACCCTGAGCGCGACCCTGAGCTTGGCGAAGGGGAGCAGTCGAAAGGCGCAGGATGCCCCTGCAGCGTCAGCAGCGTCATCTGGGTTCCCCTCTGTTCAGCCGGGGCTATTCGGTGGCCGCGAATGCCCAATCCAGCCAGGCCGGAAGGGCCGAAATATCCGCCAATTCCACGGTTCCGCCGGTCCAAACCCGAAGGCCCGGAGGGGCAGTCCGGTAGGCGTTGATATCGAAGGCCACACCCTCGGCCTCCAATAGCGCGGCGATGGCCTTCGCCCGGGCCCGTTTTTCGTCTTCGTCCAAGTCTTTCAGCTTTGAGCCTTCGAGGCGCATGGCCACCGGCGTCAGCGGTCTGATTTCCGGGCGCACCGGCAAATGACTGACCCAATCGCTCCAGGCGATCCACTTGTCCAGCGTTGCGCGGTTCGCCTTCGCCCTTTCGATCATCCCACGCAATCCGCCAATCGATTCGATCCAGGCGAGCGAGAACAGCGCGTCCTCGACGCAGAGCATGGACGGCGTGTTGATGACGCCGCCTTCCCACAACATCGGATCGAGCTGGTTGTTTTTTTTCAGCCGGAAGAGTTTCGGCACCGGCCAATCCGGCGTGTACCTCAGCAGCCGCTCGACGCCACGCGGGCCCAAAACCAGCATGCCGTGCTGGGCTTCGCCGCCCATCGCCTTCTGCCAGGAAAACGTCGCGGCATCGAGCCGGTCCCAGGGAAGCTCCGCTGCGAACACCGCCGCCGTCGCATCGCAGATCGTCAGGCCCTGCCGGTGTTTCGGAATCCAATCGCCGCCGGGCCAATCCCCGCTGGGAACGCAAACGCCGGCGGTCGTGCCGGTCCAAGTGAAAACCAGATCCCGCGCCGGATCCCATTGCGAAAGATCGGGCATTTCGCCATAGGGTGCCGAAATCGCCCGCACATCGGGAAGCCGCAACTGGTCGATGGCGTCCCGCGCCCATTCCTGGCCGAAATAATCGAAAGCGAGAACGTCCAGCCCGCGCGGTCCCAGCAAATTCCACATCGCGGCTTCGACGGCGCCGGTATCGGAGCCGGGCACAATCGCGATCCGGTGGCTTTCCGGAATGCCGAGCAACGCGCGGGTTTTTGTCACGAGCTCTTGCAGACGTGCCCGCCCCGCGTCGGAGCGGTGATACCGCCCGGTCAGCGCCGCGGAAAGCTCGGACACCTCCCAGCCCGGCGGCTTGGCGCAAGGCCCGGATGAGAAAAAGGGGCGGCCCGGCCGGAGGGCGGGTTTCGGAGGGAGGGTCATGGTGTGAATAGATTCAAGGCGGGGGCCATATTGTCATTATGTACTTGGGTGCGGATCGCTAGGTTTGTTTATGGTCAGTATGGCTTTGCGCAGAATTTGATGTTTGCACCAGCGTGCGAACGAAGCTTTCAGTGCTGAAGACTGATCGCAAAAGTTCGAAACATACCTTTCAAACATAGGGCCGATCAATTACTTCACCAAAAATCAGAAAATTGTAAACCTCGCGCAAATTCTTGAAGAGATAATAACAATCATCGACGGCGAGTGGTGCGAACGGAAATACACCGAATCTGCTCTCCGGATGCAACGCCCTGATGCGGTCATCGTAGAAATCCTCAAAGTATCGATAGCGACTCTCATGCGAAAAATTAAATGCTGCATCGATCCAGGCGGCCGCATCGTATGCAGATGGGTTTCGGTATCCCTCGACCAACATGCGTCTACGAACAAGCGCGAAAGACGCCTCCAATCCGACGTACAGCGCATACGTCGCCTCCTCGAGAAACATGTCGTACTGCATCAACATGCTGCACCGCAGAAGGGCATTGAGACCACGAATCAAAAGATGGTCGGTTGTGTCAATTGCGTCGAATGCTTTGTGTTGAAGGGTCAGCGGCATTTGATCGGCACGAACTTCATAACTTCGCGAACCACCCCATGCAGGCGGAAAGCCTAGATAGTCATACAGTGGGGCGAATTCCCTAACGTTTAACTGTCGACGCAGTTCTGTACTAATTAATGATTGTGCACTGCTGCTGCTAAGATCGAGGCTCACCGGAAGAAGAATTTTGAACGGCAAGGGGTGAAAAGCAATTAGCCCGCCATCGATAGGTAATGGCACGGTCAAGGCCGAAATCAAACGCACCTCTTCAATCTTCAGCAGATCTACTTCGCTATAATATTCAATGTTGTGCGGTAAAGATTAGATCGCCTTCATTGACATACAGAGCTTCGCGTCGAATGAATGGTTGCCGCCAATACGAACCGCGCGGAGAGTACGCCCGTGCGACGACGCCAGTTTGGGGTGGCGTGACGTGGTGTGGGTATGCCTGAACCTCAGTCATGGCATCTGATGTAAGATGGAAATCAGGAAGACAAAATAGGGTAATGAGATTGGATGATATCCTGAAAAGTCCTGAGTGGTACTTTGGTCACGACCCGCTGGCGGCACGCACCCTCCGCTTTCGCGGAATCAGGCCCCGAAATTGAAGCGGCTTCCGGTATTCGAGATCAGAAGTTTGTCCGGCATCTGCTCGCGCATCGCGGCAATAAAATTCATGCCGCTGCAATGCATGGGAATGACGGCATCGGGTCCGATGCGGCGCAGCTCCGCCACGGTTTGCGCAACGTAATCGTCGGCGGCGGGTGCCAAGTGAAATCCGCCGGCGACGGCGTGCACCTTCTCGATCCCTGAAACCTCCTGCGCGCGGCGGATCGTATTGATCAGTCCGACGTGGCCGCACGATACAAGCACGACGAGGCCGCGATCCTTCACGTGATAGCAGGTGGCGTGCTCATGATAGTGCTCGTCGGTAACGATCTTGCCCTGTTGCTCCGCCGGAGCAAAATGGCTCGCATCGCATCCCAAGCCGTTATGCATCGTGTATTCGACCATTGTGTTCGGCAAGACCCGCTCGAAGCTGCCGCGCGGGATGGCCCCCGTCGTGAAGGCGTGACCGAGCAAGACCATCGGCTCTTGCGCGAGCACGATGTCGACCCGTGCCGCCACCAGATCATGCCGATCCAGCACGCCCCAATCGGCGAGCTGACCGGGTGTTGCGGTGCGCAGATAGCGATGGCAAAAATTATCTTCGCCGCCCGCATAGAGCGTCACACGATTGCGCATCTTGTCCCGTTGCTTGGCGAGGAATCCGATCAGGCCTCCGAAATGATCGAAATGCCCGTGGCTCAGGACCAACGCATCGAGCTTTCCGGCATCGATGTTCAATAATTCGAGGTTCCCGTCCAGAACGTCGGGCGAATATCCGAAATCGAGGAGGATGTTGCGGGTGTCGCCGTCCTTCACCGATTCGAGGTAAAGCGACAGACCCCATTGATTGCCCAACGTCGTCTTGTAATCGGGTCCGGGTGCCACCTTGGTGCGCTCGACCTGAACGCCGCCCACGGGGTGAGCGCCGCAGAACATGTCATAGACGCTGTCGACGACGACGCGCACTGCGAGGCGATCGACGGTCGGGACCGCAATCGCCGGTGCGGCGCCGGCGCGGGCCACCTGTGGCGGGAGCACTGCGACAGAGAGCGCCGCCGCGGACACGCCCGCCGAGGCGCGAAGAAAAGCGCGCCGGTCCATGGGTGCGAGAATCCGTTTTGTTATCATGCCACTCTCCGCGCGAGCCGGCGCTCCGGCCAAGAGTTACCAAAAGAACCGCACCATAGTATCCGCCGTTCCAGAGCTGCCGCATAGAGCCGCTACCTCGTGATGGCTATCGCTTGCACCGGGGCTTCACCAACCTCCATCAAAGCGACCGACGAACCCCCTACCCAATCCAGGCTTGACCCATCCTCCCTATCGCTCCACCATGCCCGCTGTTCCTGGGGGTGCCTCGAATCGAGGCTGAGATGCCAGGTGCCGCGAGCGCGATTCCCTGCCGGCGGCCCGGTGACCCTTAGAACCTGATCCGGGTAATGCCGGCGAAGGGAACGGAACCGGGCAGCTCGCTTCAGTTCCCGCATTCCGCCTTCCGCCGGCCCCCGAATATGAGGGAGGTCCGTCATGCCCGAAGGCACATCGTCTCAAGCCGCGCCGCAAACCGTCTTGACCCCAATCGCCGGAGCTCTGCCCGGCTCGCGCAAGGTCTATGTCGCGGGACAAAACGGGATTCGCGTCGCGATGCGGGAGGTGGCCCTTTCCTCGGGAGAACAAGCGCTCACGGTTTACGACACCTCCGGGCCTTATACCGATCCCGCCATTGCCACCGACATCGAGAAAGGGCTGGCGCCGGTCCGAGCAACCTGGATCGAGCAGCGCGGCGATACGGAAACTTATGAAGGCGCGCCTATCCCGGCGGCCGATGGACCGCTGCCGGCTTTTCCGGGCATTGGAATAAAGCCGCGACGCGCCAAGGGTGACCGCGCCGTGACCCAGCTCGCCTATGCCCGCGCCGGAATCGTCACCCCGGAAATGGACTATGTGGCGATCCGCGAGAACGAAGGGCGCAAACAGGTTTCGGGTTTGGTACGCGACGGCAATTCTTTCGGCGCCGCGCTTCCCGATTACGTGACGCCGGAATTCGTGCGCGACGAAATCGCCCGGGGGCGCGCCATTCTGCCCGCCAACATCAATCATCCGGAATCCGAGCCGATGATCATCGGCCGCAATTTCCTGACCAAGATCAACGCCAATATCGGCAATTCCGCGGTCGCCTCGTCGATCGCCGAAGAAGTGGACAAGCTGGTCTGGGCGATCCGCTGGGGTGCCGACACGGTCATGGATCTCTCGACCGGCAAGAACATCCACACCACAAGGGAATGGATTCTCCGCAACTCCCCCGTTCCCATCGGCACCGTGCCGATTTACCAAGCGCTCGAAAAAGCCGATGGCGTGCCGGAAGACCTGACCTGGGAGATTTTCCGCGACACCCTGATCGAACAGGCCGAGCAGGGCGTGGATTATTTCACCATCCACGCCGGCGTCAGGCTCGCCTATATCCCACTCACCGCCAATCGCGTGACCGCCATCGTTTCGCGCGGCGGATCGATCCTGGCCAAATGGTGCCTCGCCCATCACCAGGAGAATTTCCTCTACACGCGCTTTGCGGAGATTTGCGAAATCATGCGCGCCTATGACGTGGCGTTCTCGCTCGGCGACGGCTTGCGCCCCGGTTCGATCGCCGACGCCAATGACGAGGCGCAGTTTGCCGAGCTCGAAACTCTGGGCGAGTTGACCAAGGTTGCTTGGGATCACGGCGTTCAGGTGATGATCGAAGGCCCCGGCCACGTCCCCATGCACAAGATCAAGGAGAACGTGGAGCGGCAGCTCGAGATCTGTCACGAAGCGCCGTTCTATACCCTGGGACCGCTGGTGACCGATATCGCCCCCGGCTACGACCACATCACGAGTGCGATTGGGGCGGCGATGATCGGCTGGTTCGGAACCGCGATGCTTTGCTATGTGACGCCGAAGGAGCACTTAGGCCTTCCCGACCGGGACGACGTCAAAGACGGCGTCATCGCCTATAAGATCGCGGCCCACGCCGCCGATCTCGCCAAGGGCCATCCGGGCGCGCGTCTTCGCGACGATGCGCTTTCCAAGGCGCGATTCGATTTCCGCTGGCGCGATCAGTTCAATCTGTCGCTCGATCCCGAAACCGCGCTGGCCTTCCACGACGAAACCTTGCCCGCGGAAGGCGCCAAGGTCGCCCATTTCTGTTCGATGTGCGGGCCGAAATTCTGCTCGATGAAGATCACGCAGGAAGTGCGCGAATACGCCGCCAAGGGGCTGGCCGAGATGTCGGCTAAATTCCGCGAAACCGGCAGCGAGATCTACGTCGCGAAATAAAATCGGGCCTCAATAGTAGCGAATCCGATCAGCCAAAATCACTCCTCCCCCCTTGCGGGGGAGGAAGCGAAAACCGGGCTTTGTGACTTGCCTTGCCGAAGCTCCGTAGGAGCGAAGGCAGGAGTCAAAGCCTTGGTTTTCGCAGGCGGGGGGTGAACATTTTGAAAGGTGTCATCGCAATTCTTGCAGTCATCTTCCCCTGACCCCCCTCCTAACCTCCCCCGCAAGGGGGGAGGAAAAACAGCAGGTGCGGATCGGGCAAAATCCGATCGGGTGGAATCATTCCCGCCTTATGGCCTTCCCCCTTGCGGGGGAGGAACTTGAAGCGCCGCATGCTCTAGGCCGAGCCCAAATAAAGTTAGCCCAACGAAGCGCTGCGCCTATTTCGCTTTCGCGGAAGTCTTCAGAGGATGACCGTGATTGATCGGCCCGTAGCCGCCGCCGAATTGCGGTGCTAATCGAATAGCCTCAAACACGTAATTTCTCGCCCGCACCACCGAATCGCGGATGCTCATGCCTTGGGCCAGGCTGACCGCGATCGCCGATGCCAGGGTGCATCCCGTTCCATGGGTATGACGGGTATCGAGGCGCGGGTTCTCGAAGACTTCGAACCCGTTTTCATCGTGCAAGATGTCGTGGACGACGTCGCTGCGCTCGCCCCGCAGATGCCCGCCCTTGAGCAGAACCGCCTTCGGCCCCAGGGTGTGAATCATCTCCGCCGCGTGTTTCATGTCGTCGAGGTCGCGAATCGTCATGCCGGTCAGGGCTTCGGCTTCGGGCACATTGGGCGTTGCCACCGTGGCTTCGAGAAGCAAGACGCGCTTGAGGGTTTCGAGCGCCGAGTGCTTGAGAAGCTGCCGGCCGCCCTTGGCGACCATCAGCGGATCGACGACGATGGGAATCCGCGACACCAAGGGGGCGATAATGGCGCCCACCGCTTCGATGATGGCGGCGGAGTGGAGCATGCCGGTTTTGATGCAATCGGCGCCGATATCTGCAAGCACCACTTCCATCTGCTTCGTTACGATGTCGACGGGAATGCAGTGGATGGCGCGAATGTCATGGGTGTCCTGCGCGGTGACCGCGGTGACCGCGGTCGCGGCATAGCCGCCCAGCGCCGTCACCGTCTTGATATCGGCTTGGATTCCAGCACCGCCGCTCGAATCGCTGCCGGCGACGATAAGAACTCGACCTTTCATCCTCGTCGCCTCAGCTGGCCGCGCGCTCAATCGCGCGTTCGATCGCGCGCAAGACCTCATCGACGACCGTGCCGACCATGTCTTCGTCGTCGCCTTCCGCCATGACGCGGATGACCGGTTCGGTGCCCGATTTCCGGATCAGAAGCCGGCCTCGGGTGCCCAAGCGCTTTTCGCAATTTCGGATCGCCGTCTGCACCGCGTCCGATTCGAGCGGCTGGCCGCCATTGACCCGGACGCTGCGGAGCATTTGGGGCAAGGGCGTGAAAATCCGGCAGACTTCGCTGGCCCGGCGGTCGGACCGCACGATGGCGCTCAGCACCTGAAGGGCGGCGATCAGGCCGTCGCCGGTCGTCGAATGATCGGCGAGAATGATGTGTCCCGATTGCTCGCCGCCGATGTTGAGGCCGTGGCGGCGCATATGTTCCACCACGTAGCGGTCCCCGACCTGGGTGCGCGCCAGACCGATGCCGATCGATTCGAGATAGCGCTCGAGCCCGAGATTGGACATCACGGTCGCCGCCACCGCGCCGCCCTTCAAGCGGTCGGACTGCTGCCAGGTTTGCGCGACCAGCGCCATGATCTGATCGCCATCGAGAGTCTCGCCGTTCTCGTCGGCGAGGATGAGACGATCGGCGTCGCCGTCCAGCGACAGGCCGAGATCGGCGCCGTGCATGACGACCTGCTGCCGCATCAACTCGGTATCGGTGGCGCCGCAGCCTTGATTGATGTTGAAGCCGTCGGGATCGACGCCGACCGGAATGACTTCGGCCCCGAGCTCCCACAGCACGGTGGGCGCCACGCGGTAGGCGGCGCCGTTCGCGCAATCGATGACGATTTTCAGGCCGTCGAGGCGCAGGCCCTTGGGGAAACTGTTTTTGACATATTCGATGTAGCGCCCCTGGGAATCGTCGAGGCGCCGGGCGCGGCCCAATCGGCCGGGGGCGGCGAGTTTTTCGGTGACCCCGGTGGCGATCCGCTTTTCAATCTCATTTTCGACCGCATCCGACAGCTTGTATCCATCGGGGCCGAACAGCTTGATGCCGTTGTCCTGATAGGGATTGTGGGACGCGGAAATGACGACGCCGAGATCGGCGCGGAGCGACCGCGTCAGCATGGCGACCGCCGGTGTCGGCAGCGGCCCGACCAGGACCACGTCCATCCCCATCGAAATGAACCCGGCGGTCAGCGCCGGCTCCAGCATATAGCCGGAAAGCCGGGTGTCCTTGCCGATGACGGCGAGATGGCGGTGCTCGCCGCGAATGAAATGATGGCCCGCGGCCTTGGCAACGCGGAGCGCCGTCTCGGCTGTCATGGGCTCGACATTGGCAGTGCCGCGGATGCCGTCGGTGCCGAAGAGTTTTGAGCGCATTCCCCTGCAATCCCCCGCGAATCATCGCCGATAGGCCGCTAACAAATTGTTACTAACTGCTTTTATCGGCCGCTTTTACCAGAATTTCCCGGGCATCGATATTATTCCACAGGAAGAGGATTCAGCCCAGCGGGCCATGGACGGCGTCCCAGACCGCCAGCGCCTGCCGGGTTTCGGCGACGTCGTGAACCCGCAAGATTTGGCAGCCTTCGGATACCGCGGCCAGGGCCGCCGCCAGCGATCCGGGCAGTCTTTTGCCGGCCGGTTCGCCGCCGCGAGATCCGGCGACGAATCCCTTGCGCGAAACGCCGACCATGAGACCGCAGCCCAAGCCGTGATAGAGGCCGAGGCGGCTCAAGATCTCGGTGTTGTGCTGCTTGGTCTTGCCGAACCCGATGCCGGGATCGACGACGATCTTGTCGCGCGGAATTCCGGCTTCCTCGCACGCCTTAATCCGCGTATCGAGCGCGTCGAAAACATCGAGGGCGGCATCGTCATAATGCGGATTGTTCTGCATCGTCGCCGGGATGCCTTGCATGTGCATGAGCACGACAAAGGCGCCGGTCTTGGCCGCCACCGAAACACTTCGCGGATCGCCGCTCAGGGCGCTGACGTCATTGATGATTTTCGCGCCCATGCCCATGGCCGCGTCCATCACGTCCGCATTGCGGGTGTCGACGGAGACGACGGCACCTTGAGCGGCCAATTGGCGAATGACGGGCAGGACGCGGCGCAGCTCCTCTTCGGGGGAAACCGGCGTTGCGCCGGGTCTCGTCGATTCGCCGCCGATATCGAGAATAGCGGCACCTTCCTGGCGCAGGGCATTCGCCTTGCCAATCGCGTCCTCCGCCGCAAAAGCTTCGCCGCCGTCGGAAAAGCTATCCGGCGTCACGTTGATGATCCCCATGAGGACGGTTTGGCGGGCACTTCCGGCGACGAGCGGCAGACCCGCAAAATCGGCCCGCGGGCGGGTGAGCAGCGACAGTCTTTCCCCCATTTCGGCGGCAACAGCGCCTCCGGCCCCGTCGCACCAATCGAGAAGATCTTCGACCGAGGCCAGAATCGAGTGGCTGTTGCGCAAGATGATCTCGCACAAGGTAAAAGCGAGATCGCCGCCGGCGAGAGCTTTGCCGCGCCCCGCGGCAATCGCCACTCTGCCTTCCCTGCCTGAGAGCAGACCCGCGGGACGTAGATAGAGGTTTTTGCGTCGGGGGGGCTGACGGTCGAGAAATGCCGCAACCTCAGCCGGGGTCGCAGCGAATTCGATCATACGGGTGCGTGAGGGCTCGGTCAGGTTCCCGGCTGCGGCTCGGGCTCGAGGCCGCCAGGCTTTTCCTGCTTATCCTTGGCGCCGCCGCTCGTGGGCACGGAAGACCGCCGGCCTTTGCGCTTGACCGGGGGTTCATCGTCCGGATTCGGACGGACGATGGGCTCGCCGCGCAGCAAGGCTCGGACCTCGTCGCCGGAGAGCGTTTCGTATTCGAGCAGCGCTTTGGCAACCTTATGAAGATCCTCCAAACGGTCGGTCAGGATCTTGCGGGCCCGCTTTTCCGCAGCCTCGACGAATTCGCGGATTTCCTCATCGATGATCTGAGCGGTGTGATCCGAGATATTCTTGCGCTGAGTCACCGAATGGCCGAGGAACAACTCCTGCTCGTTCTCGGAATAGCGCAGCGGGCCCAATTTGTCGCTGAAGCCGAATTCGGTGACCATGCGGCGGGCGATTTCGGTCGCCCGGCGAATATCGTCCTGGGCGCCGGTCGTGACGTTGGCTTCGCCGAACACCAGCTCTTCCGCCAAGCGGCCGCCGAACAAGCTCGTCATCAGCGCTTCCAGCTCTTTCTTCGATTGGCTGAAGCGATCGCGCTCGGGAAGGAACATGGTCATGCCCAGCGCCCGGCCGCGCGGGATGATCGTCACCTTGTGCAACGGCTCGTGGCCTTCGATGAACAGCATGACCAGCGCATGCCCGCCTTCATGATAGGCGGTCAGCTTCTTTTCTTCGTCGGTCATCACCATGGAACGCCGCTCGGCGCCCATCATCACCTTGTCCTTGGCGTCTTCGAGCTCGGCCATGGTGACGTAGCGCTTATTGCGCCGCGCCGCCAACAACGCCGCCTCGTTCACCAGATTGGCAAGATCGGCTCCCGAAAACCCCGGGGTGCCGCGGGCAATCACCTTGGCGTCCACATCCGGGGCCAGCGGCACGCTGCGCATATGGACCTTCAGAATCTTTTCGCGGCCGACGATATCCGGATTCGGCACCACCACTTGGCGGTCGAAGCGTCCGGGGCGCAGAAGTGCCGGATCCAGCACGTCCGGCCTATTGGTCGCGGCGATGAGGATCACGCCTTCATTGGCCTCGAAGCCGTCCATCTCGACGAGCAATTGATTGAGCGTCTGTTCCCGCTCGTCATTGCCGCCGCCCAGCCCTGCGCCACGATGGCGGCCCACCGCGTCGATTTCGTCGATGAAGATGATGCATGGTGCGTTCTTCTTTCCCTGCTCGAACATGTCGCGCACCCGGCTCGCACCGACGCCGACGAACATTTCGACGAAATCGGAGCCGGAAATGGTGAAGAACGGCACATTCGCTTCGCCGGCGATCGCCCGGGCGAGCAAGGTCTTGCCGGTCCCCGGGGGACCGACCAGCAACACGCCCTTCGGGATCTTTCCGCCCAGGCGCTGAAATTTCTGTGGGTCGCGGAGGAACTCGACGATTTCCTCGACCTCCTGCTTGGCCTCTTCGACGCCCGCCACGTCGTCGAAGGTGACCCGGCCGAGCTTTTCGGTCAGCAGGCGGGCCCGCGACTTGCCGAAGCCCATCGCCTTGCCGCCGCCGGACTGCATCTGGCGCATGAAGAAAATCCACACGCCGATCAGCAGCAGCATCGGGAACCAGGACACCAGAACGCCGAACAGCGACGGCACGCCTTCATCGGCCTGGGTGGCGCTGAATTTCACGCCCTTGTCCTTGAGGCGATCGACCAATTTGGGATCTTCCGGCGCGGTGGTGGAAAAAGTCCGGCCGTCGGTGAAGTGACCGGTGACTTGATTGCCGGCAATGTTGACGTCGGCGACTTGCGAATTTTCCACCTGGGTCAAGAAATCCGAATAGCCAATATTCGACTGCAGCCGGTTCGCCGATCCGTTGAACAACTGAAAGAGCGCCACCAGCAGCAAGCCGATGATCACCCACAGCGCCAGATTTTTGCTGAAATTGCTCACAATCCCAAGCCCTTACAGGGATTAACCCCTGCCGTTGCGGCAGCCGCTTCGGGGACAGGTTCCCTTATGCCCTATGAAATAGTGTGCGCCACCATTTAAGCAACTGAAAATCCTGCGCGGGTGAGGGAATTTGCGGGTTGCCATACGACCCGGCGAAGCCCGGACCCGCGGCGCAATTTGGCACGACGGTAGCCCAGATGGGGCACCGCAACGACCCCCTTGGAGTCCCGGAGAGCGGGAAGCGAAAAACGCGCCGGCAGCGGAATGGCGCTTTCGCGGAGCGTGGGCGCCGTTTGAACGATTTCCCGCCAACCCTCGTAACCGAGTTGCCCCAACCACGTTGCTCCGCCCCGATCGGAGCGCACGATCTTAAATCGGCCGTCCCAAAGGAAGGAATTCCCGGTCGCCGCCCGCGCCTCTTCCCGGCAAATGAGAATCGACGCGCCATCCTCCGCGGAAGGCTGAAGAATGATCCGGCAGCCGGCAAGCGTTCGGGCAAATATTTCGGCCGCGTGGGAGGCGCGAAGTTCCGCGCATAAATTCTCAAGCTTCTGCCGTCGCGGCGGATAGCCGCCGCCCGACACGCAAAGCAGGCAGCGCTGCACCGATTCCGCGGCGATGTCGGCGGGCGCCGCATTGACCATCGCCCCGTCGAGTTCGATAAAGCCGGAGGGGTCGACGGCCGCGGCCCGCGCGAGAAACTTGGCGATAATTCTCTCGCGCACTCGCCGCGCCAATCCGAGTTCGCCAGCACTATGAGCGATCCGGGGGGCGATCTGGGAGGCCGAAACCCCGATTCCGCCAATTTCCGACAAGAACTGCCTCACCTCGACCCGGGCAAAGTTGAGATTCTTGTTGCTCGGATCCTCGATCCATTCCTGCTTGCGGGCCTGTAATGTCGCGATGAGCCGCGCCTTGGGCAGGGTCAGCAATGGCCGCAGGATCCGGAGATCGGGCTCCTCCGAAATCGCGGGCATCGCCGCCAACCCGCTAACCCCGCTTTCCCGATCCAGGCGCAAGAGGAAGGTCTCTGCTTGATCGTCGCGGGTGTGGGCCACGAGCAAGTGCAAGATGCCCTTACGGCGGCACCATTCGTTCAGGAGCCGATAGCGCGCCGTCCGAGCAGCGGCTTGAATCCCCGTGCGGGGCTTCGGCCCGGTCCAGGTCAGAATGTGATGAGCGACCCCGGCATCGCGCAGCCAACAGCCAACGGTCCTCGCCTCCCCGGCTGAATCCTTGCGCAGGCCATGATCGACGGTCAGCGCCACGATCCGGCCCCGTCTCTTGGCGGCCCACGCCGCCGCGAGAAATGCCAGCGCCAGGCTATCCGGTCCGCCTGAGACGGCAACGGCAAGGACGGGTCTTGGTTCGAAGGGTGCGAAAGGCGCCATCAGCGCCGCGAATTCCCCCGAGCGAATTGGGGCGCGAATTGGGGCGCGAACCGGGTCCGCGGGAGAGGAGGCTGGGCGGGATCGGGATCTAGGCAGGCGGGATCACTTGCAGTTGCGCTGCTTGCGTTCGGCAGCGGCGCGGTCCCGGATATCGGCCCTGGCAGTGGGGAATTTCTTGTCGATCTCGGCGAAGGCTTTGCAAGCCGGGTCGTTCTGACCGAGATTGCCGAGCGACAAGCCGAGTTTCAGCAAATTGTCCGGAGCTTTCGAGCCATTTGAAAACCGCTTATAGCCGTCGGCATAGGTGACCGCGGCATTGGTGTAGTCGGACCGGACGTAATAGGTCTCGGCCAGCCAGTATTCGGCGTTTTCCGTCAGCTCGTTGTTGGGATAGGCCTTGAGAAAGGCTTTCAGGCTTTTCTCCGCGCCGGGGTAATCGGCCTTGGCGAGCTGGGCGCGCGCAAATTGATATTGTTCCATCGGCGTACCCTGGGGCAGCGGCTCCCCGGTGGAAGCGGTGGCCGGCTGCTCGGCCCCGGCTGCCGCCGCGCCGGGGGTTACCTGCGCCGTCTCGGTCTTCTCGCCGGGCTTAGCCGCCCCGGCCGCCCCGGCCGCGCCAGCCGCGTTAGTAGATCCGGGCGGGTTGGACGCCGTCGCAGCCGTCGGTTCGGTTGCCGCCGCGACCGCCGGATTCGGCTCAGCCCCCTTGGCCTTCTGTTCGATCGCGGTCAGGCGCATATCCACGTCGGCAACGAGCTTGTCGAGGCGGGTCCGCAGCTCGTCGATCAAATGCTTCTCTTCCTCCACGCCGCCGGTCACGCCGCGCATTTGCGATTCGAGGGTGCTCATGCGCACTTCCATGTCGGCGGCAGCATTCCCGGAGATGCCGGGCGATCCACCGGGCGGCGCCCCGGGCGAGGGAGCCGGCGTATCGCCATCTTCCAACTTGCCACGATAAACCTGCCGCTGCAGGAGATTGAGATCGCGCTCCAACCGGTCGAGGCGGTCGAGAATTGGCCGATAGTCATCGCCGCCCCCCTGGTCTTGCGGGGCTTGCTGGGCTTGCGCCTGAACGGTACCGAAACTAAGGGCGGCAAGCAGACCGAGCGCGATGATACCGCTCTGCCATAACACGTCGATTCTGCTGCATCGGCTCATCGCCATGGTTGGGTATCTCAAACCCCAGGATTGTGCTTTCTCGCGGATGGAGTGGCCCACGCAAGAGTGAGACATTCCGCGGAAACCGGCGACTGTGCCCTCAAAATTAGGAAAAAATAAGGCGCTTTCCCAACCCCTGGCGCATAACGCCGGAAGCCGGAAAAGCGCCTATCTCAGGCCGAAACCGCCCTATTGAACGACCAGCACCGCGCGGCGGTTCTGGGACCAAGCGGCCTCGTTCGAACCAACAACGGCCGGACGTTCCTTGCCGTAGGAAATCGTCTGGATGCGCTTGGCGTCGATGCCCTTGGCCACCAGGTAGCTCTTCGCCGCATTGGCGCGGCGTTCGCCGAGCGCCAAGTTGTATTCACGAGTACCTCGCTCGTCACAATGGCCTTCGATGACGGCCGTTGCCTGCGGATACTTCTTCAGCCAGTCGGACCACCCATCGAGGCGGGTACGGGCGTCGACGCGAACGTCCGATTTGTCGAAATCGAAGAAGATACGATCGCCGACATTGGCAACGAGGTCTTGCTCGGTGCCGGGCGTAACGCCCGCCATGCCGCCCTGCTCGGTAGTCGCCGGCGCGGTTGTGGTTGCGGCGCCGCCCGTACCGGCCGCCTTCTTCGTCGTCTCTGGAGCCGTTTGACAGGCAGCAAGAAGTAATGCGGCCGCGAACACACTAATCAACCTAAAGCTCATGTATATCATCCCCCTAATACGGCATGCGCCGAGTGATGAAGGATAAAGTCCCGGCAAATTGATGCCGCGAGTTTATCCATGAAAAACCCGAAAAACAACCTTAGTCCGGTGAATATCATGCAAGATTACCGTGTGGCAAGGCTTTCTCCTTACGGCAGTAACGGCGACCACGCCGGATCGGAGCCATCGAGCGGGGTGATAATCTCGCGCTCGTTATACCCCGTGATGTCGATTGAGTAGAGTCGGACGGTGCCGCCGTGGCCGGTCTCGTCAGTCGGTTGTTGCCGGAAATAGGCGAGAACTCTTCCATTTGGCGCCCAAGTCGGGCCCTCAACCAGGAAACCCTGGGCCAAACTGCGCTCCCCGGAGCCGTCCGGATGCATAACCCCGATATAGAACTCGCCGCCCGCTTGTTTGGTGAAAGCGATCAGATCGCCGCGCGGCGACCACACCGGCGTCGTGTACTTGCCGTTGCCGAAACTGATGCGGTGCTGATTGGCGCCGTTCGTGTCCATCACATAGAGCTGCGGCGATCCGCCGCGGTCCGAATTGAAGGCGATCTGCTTGCCGTCGGGCGAGGCGCAGGGCGAGGTGTCGATCGCCGGCGAATTGGTCAAGCGCGCGATGGACCGCGTGCGCAAATCCATCGTGTAGATATTCGAATTGCCCTCGGTGGACACGCTCATCAGCACGCTGTTGCCGTCGGGAGAGAACCGGGGCGCGAAGGTCATGCCCGGGAAATCGCCGAGAACTTCCTGCTGCCCGGTGTCGATATTGAAGATGTAGACCCGCGGCTTGTTGTTCACATAGGAAAGATAGGTGATTTCCTGGGCGGTCGGCGAAAAACGCGGGGTGAGGACGAGCTCCCGGCCATCGGTCAAAAAGGTGTGATCGGCACCATCCTGATCCATGATCGCTAGACGTTTGATGCGTTTCTTCTGCGAGCCGGTCTCCGACACATAGACGATCCGCGTGTCGAAATATCCATCCTCGCCGGTGACCCGCTTATACACAGCGTCGGATATCTTATGGGCGAGGCGGCGCCAATTCTGCGGCACGGTGAAGAAAGCGAAACCGATCATCTGCTGCTCGGCGAAGACATCCCACAGCCGGAATTCAACCTTAAGGCGGCCGTCTTCTTGAAATTCCGCCTTGCCGGTCAGCAGCGCCTGGGCGTTGATGACGCGCCAATCGGCGAAGCGCGGCTGAACCTGAAGGGACGACGGGGTTTGAATGAACGCGCCGGGATCGATCGGCTTGAACAGTCCCGAGCGCTCCAAATCGCCCGAAACAACTTCGGAGATTTGCTGGCCGATCTGCTTCTCCTTGTCGGTATTGCCGTCGAAGGCGGTGACCGCGATCGGCATCGGTTCGACATGGCCGCGCGTGACGTCGATTTGCAACTCGGCGCGCGCCGCCGGCGCCGCGAACAAGATTGCGGCGATCAAGAGGGTCGATGCCGCAATCGAGCGCCGCCAATTTCTATCGGTCGATAAATCCATCGTCACGATTCACGCTCCGGTCATTTGCTTCGGGTTGAAAGTGATATTCATGTCCTTCCATTCGTCGTACTGATCCGCACGGAGCCCAACGTCCTGCAGCGAGCTGCACATCGGATTGAGAACCGCCCTCAGCGCGCTTTCGGCCGCGGCCCGATAAAACGAATCGGTCGCCATGCGCCCCGTATTCACGATCTCGGCGCGCTGCACCGAGGCATCGGGGCTCAAACTCACGCGAATATCCACCGCAAGATCCTCGGCATCCCGCGCGCCCGCCGGGACATTCCAGCATTTTTCGAAATGCCGGCGGATCGCGTCTTTCTGGCTGATCGTGACCGGCGACGCCGGATTGTATTCCCGCGGCACGGGTTTTTGATTCTTCAGCGCCTCCGCCGCTTCGACCGGCGTCGGCTCGTGCTGTTGCGGTTTCAGCTTCTCGACCGATTTCAAGACCGATTCCATGTCGTCGGGCGGCGGCGGCTTGCGTTCCGGCTTGATGTCCTTGACCGGAGGTTCCGGCTTTACCTTGGGTTTTGGCATCGGCGGCGGCGCTTCGGCCACGGCTTCGGGTTTTTGCTCCGGCTTGGGCGGTTCCGGCGGCGGCGTCTGGGCTTGCGGCGGCGGAGGCGCTTTTTGCTCCTCGGGCTTGGGCGGTTCCGGTTTCGGCGGTTCCGGCTTTTCCACTTTGGGGGCCGGCGGCGGCGGCGCGTTCGTGGTCTCCGCGATGGTCACCACGTCGATCGGAACCGGAAGACTCTCCATAGGAAGATCGCGCGCAAAATGCGGCAGGCCGAAGATGACCAGCAGCAGAATGGCCAGATGAAACAGGCCGGAACAGATGGCGCCGCGATACATGTCGGGCATGTCGGGGCGGTGGCTCCTTTTTAATGGGCCGCGGGTTTCGCTTGGGGCAGCGGGCGCGCGACGGGGGCCGGCGCGCCGTGCGGCATTTCGGCGATCAGCGCCACCTTGGAAAACCCGGCGGAACTGATGGTTCCCATCACTTCCATGATTCTGCCATAGGGAACCGATTTGTCGCCGCGCACGAAAATTCGCGTATCCGGTTTCGACTGGGTGATCGCCGTCAAGCGCGGCACCAGCGCGTCCATGTCGGTCTCGGTTTCCTGAAGGAAAATTTTTCCTTCGGCATTGATGGTGACGACCAAGGGCTCGATCGCTTCATTGATTTGTGCGGCTTGGGTCTTCGGCAGATCCACCGGTACGCCGACGGTGAGCAACGGCGCCGTGATCATGAAAATCACCAGCAGCACGAGCATCACGTCCACCATCGGCGTGACGTTGATCTCCGCCATCGGACGGTAACGCCCGCGCCCGCGGGTGGCTTGTGATGCGGCGGTGACGGCCATCAGCGGCCCTCTTCGAGCTGGCGCGACAGGATCGAGCTGAATTCGCCGGAAAAGGATTCGAGCCTGTTCGCATAGCGCGAGAGATCGCTGCCGAGCTTGTTGTAGGCGATCACCGCGGGGATGGCGGCGACCAAGCCGAGGGCCGTCGCGAACAAGGCTTCGGCAATGCCGGGCGCCACCACCGACAAACTCGTATTATGCGTGGCGCCGATGGACTGGAAGCTGTTCATGATGCCCCAGACGGTGCCGAACAAGCCGACGAAGGGCGCCGTCGATCCGACCGATGCCAGAAAGATCATGTAGCGCTCGAGCCGCTCCATCTCGCGCCCGACCGCCACCTGCATCACCCGCTCGATCCGCTGTTGCAGGCTTTCTTGAACGCCGCCGCCGGCGGTAACCCGCCCCTTGGAAACCGAGCGCCGCCACTCGCGCATCGCCGCCGCAAACACCGCCGACATCGGATGCTGAGGCCGGGTACCGACCCGGTCGTAAAGATCGTCGAGCGATCCGCCGGACCAGAAGTTATCTTCGAACTCGGTGGTTTGTTTTTCCAGACGGCGCATCCGGATCACTTTGTCGAAGATGATCGCCCAACTCCAAAACGACGCCATCATGAGCAGCAGAATGACCGTTTTCACGATCAAATCGGCCCGCATGAAGAGGCCCCACATCGACAAATTGTAGGCCTCCGCCGCACCTGCCACGGCGTTGGGATCCATAACCGTTGTTTCCATCGTTCGCTCGCTACCTCAATTCCGGTTTATTTTTCGTTTATTCCCGAATCACGTTTTCCAAAGCCGTCCGCAGCATCGGCGGCAACCGCAGCAACCTTCCGTCCGGACCGAGACAAGCGAGCCGCACCCGAAGCCGCGTAATTTCGTCGCCGCTGCGGTGAATGACTTGGTCCGCGGTCACCGACGCACCCGCGGCTTCGGTAACCGACGTCCGCACTTCCAGGACGTCATCCAATTTGGCGGGGGCCAGAAAATCCACTTCGACGCGCCGGACGGCAAAGGCAATGCTGTGCTGCGCTACCAAGTCCCGGTAGCCGACGTCAAGTAGATGCATCATTTCGGTGCGCGCCCGCTCGGCGAATTTAAGATAGTTGGCGTAATAAACGACGCCGGCGGCATCCGTATCCTCGTAATAGACCCGCAAGGGATAAACATGGATGCCGTCCTGAAAGCTCCCGGGACAGGGCGAATTGTCTTCAGCCATCGCTAACCATTGCCCTGCTCTTCGTCCAAGAGATCGAGCTGCGGCGCTTGGCTTTGAGGCCGCGGCGTCAAGCCGAGATGCCGGTACCCGGATTCGGCGACCATGCGGCCGCGCGGCGTGCGGAGCACCAAGCCCTGCTGAATGAGATAAGGCTCGATCACGTCTTCGATCACGTCGCGCTGCTCGGAAAGCGCGGCGGCCACCGCCTCAACGCCCACCGGACCGCCGGAATAGGTTTCGACGATGCAATTCAGATACCGCCGATCCATCGAATCCAAACCGCGGCCATCCACCTCGAGCCTATTCAGAGCCGCATCCGCCGCTTTCGCATCGACACGCTTGGCGCCGGAAACGGCGGCAAAATCGCGGACCCGGCGGAGCAGACGCCCTGCCACCCGCGGCGTGCCGCGGGAGCGCCGGGCGATCTCGGCGGCCCCGTCGGGGGCGAGGTCGAAGCCGAGAATCCGCGCGCCGCGGTTGACGATCTCTTCGAGCTCGGCCGGCTCGTAGAACGAGAGACGCACCGGGATGCCGAAGCGCTCGCGCAACGGCGTGGCAATCAATCCGGAACGGGTGGTGGCGCCGACCAGGGTGAAGGGCGGAAGATCGATCCGCACCGAACGCGCGGCGGGGCCCTCGCCGATGATGAGATCGAGTTGATAATCCTCCATCGCGGGGTAAAGAATTTCCTCGACCACCGGGTTGAGCCGGTGAATCTCGTCGATGAAAAGCACGTCGCGCGGCTGGAGATTGGTCAGAATGGCGGCGAGATCGCCGGCCCGCGACAGCATGGGGCCGAGGCAAGTGCGGAAACCAACGCCCAATTCCCTGGCTACGATCTGCGCCAGCGTCGTCTTGCCCAAGCCCGGCGGGCCGCTGAACAGCACGTGATCGAGGGCTTCGCCGCGTGCCTTGGCCGCCGAGATGAAGACGCGGAGATTAGCCCTCAGCTGGGCCTGGCCGATGAACTCGTCGAGGGTTTGCGGGCGAAGCGCGTTTTCCGGCGCGTCGCGTTCCGCATCGAAATTCGGAGCCACCACGGTCCTGCTCTCGGCCGCCGTCATCGCCCGAGCTCCTGCAAACCGGCCCGGATCAGATCGGCGATCGGCGCATTGCCGCCGAGACGTTGCGCCGCCTGGGCGACCGCGCCGAAGGCTTCGGTCCGGCGATAGCCGAGATTGACCAGGGCGGACACCGCCGCGGTTGCGTCATCACCCGCACCCGGCGGCCGCGCTGCCGGCGGTTGCGCCGCGGCAAGCTCGACGGTCCCGATGCGATCCTTCAATTCACTGACGATGCGCGTCGCCAATTTCTGCCCGACGCCATCGGCCCGGGTCAGCATTTCTTTGTCGGCGGCCGCAATCGCCCGCAGCAAATCATCCGGGCGCAGCGTCGACAACAGCGCCAGCGCCAGCTTGGCACCCACGCCTTGCACCGTCGTCAGCCGGCGGAACCATTCCCGCTCGGCCTGATCGGCAAAGCCGAAGAGTTGAATCCGGTCTTCGCGGACATGGGTATCGATGAGCAGGCTCACCGGTTCGCCCACCGCCGGCAAACGGCTCTGGGTCGCCGACGAACAGGAGACGAGATAGCCGACGCCCGCGACATCGAGAATGACCCCGTTGGCACTCGCGGAATCCAGAATGCCCGTCAGCTTTGCGATCATTGTTGGCCTCCCGCCGCTTTGGCCCAGACGCGCATCGTCGACGCATGATGGGCGTGGCAAACCGCAACCGCCAGCGCGTCGGCCGCATCGCCGCCGGCGAGTTCGCAGCCCGGAAACAGTACGCGGATCATCATCGCCACCTGTTCTTTTTGCGCGTGCCCGTTGCCCACCACCGATTGCTTGACGAGATTGGCGGAATATTCTGCAACCGGGATGCCGGCCTGGGCGGGGGCCAGCATGACCACCCCCCGGGCATGGCCGAGTTTCAACGTCGACAGCGGATTCTTGTTCACAAAAGTCTCTTCGACCGCGGCTTCATCCGGCTTGTATTCGGCGACGACGCGCGCAACGCCTTCGTTCAATTGCATCAAGCGTTCAGCCATCGAGCCATTTTCGTCGGAGTGAATGACGCCGTTAGCAATATGCCGGAGCCGATTGCCGTCGGCTTCGATGACGCCCCATCCGGTATGGCGCAGCCCGGGATCGAGTCCCAACACTCTCACGCCCTATTGGTCCTTTGCATTCCGTCTCACGCCGTCAGCTTCGCGAAGGTCTCTTCGGAAACGTCGTAATTCGCGAACACCGATTGAATGTCGTCATTGTCTTCCAGCACTTCGATCAGCTTGAACAGCAAAGCGGCGGCGTCGCCTTCGATCGGCACCCGCGTCTTCGCCCGCCACTCGAGCTTGGCCGCCGCGGGCTCGCCGAATTTCTTGGTCAAAGCGTCGCGCACAACATTGAGATCGTCGGCAGCGCAGGAAATCTCGT
>JBGOXX010000022.1:0-21586 GCA_041479345.1 Alphaproteobacteria bacterium | reverse complement strand
GGCGAGGGTTTGCGCCTGGTCCGCCAGCGTTTCCGGATAAATAATATTGGCCGGCTCAGAGACGAGATCGCGGGTGAAGAAAACACCGGCCGTCACTTTGTCGAGATCGGCGAAGAGCTGTTTGGCGCGCGCCGCATCCGCGGTCATGATCGTGAACCCCGTCAACGCCGGCTTGTCTTCCTTCTTCAGCTTGGTGCGGTATTTGTTAAAGCTGTAGGAGCGCAGCTTCAAGCCATAAGCAAAATGCGCCGCCAGATCGCCGGCGCCCAGCTTGGCGTCCTTGATCGCGTCGATCGCGACGGCAACCGCCGCTTCATTTGTCTTGGCGAGATGCGCGAAGACCGCCCCGCCGACGGCCTGAATCTTCAGTGTGTCGAGTTTGCTCGGCTCCCCCAAACCCACGAGAACAACCCTGGAAAGGTGGATGCGCGGCGGCGACAGCACCGACAATGCGTCGCCGACCTTGCCGCGAAACCGGCTATGGGCGAGTGCCCGGGTGAGCGCGCCGCCGACGTGCTTATCAAGGGACTGGCCGCCGGGCGTCAATTTGTTGCCCTCGAGCACGCCAACGACAAGCGTGCCGGATCGCGGCATGGATAAAGGGGCGAAGGTGATTTTCATGCGGGTCACTCGGCTTTCAAATGTTTCTTGTTATGAGATTGGGTCCCACGGGACGGAGATCCGGACAACGGGAACAGGGCGCCGCAGCCTCGCCGGGACGCCGTTCCCTAACATAGGGACTATGGCCATTGAAAGGTAGGAGAAGGCGCGGCTCAAAATCGTCAATCCAGCGTCCCCGAGGCGCCGCCTTATCATCCCGGAGCGAATGGCCCTGAGGGCCAACCCCCATTCAACCCGGTTGTCGTCGGGTAGGGGCAAAATTCTTTCGGGAAGCACCGCCTCTTTCAGGCGAACCCGGCCACGGCCGGTCCCAATCCATTGGCCCCGCAAGAAATTGTTTTCCGAGACTCCGGTTTTCCTCCTATAAGAACAGAATATGACGGGGCTCGACCGGTACATTTTCCGGCAGATCCTGGGTTCGATGGCTTTCATCACGCTCGCCGTGACTGCCGCCATCTACCTAAGCCAATCGCTGCGCCTCATTGATCTCACGGTCAATCGCGGCGTGTCGTTCGCGATGTTCCTCTATATGACCGTTCTGCTGCTTCCCAATTTCCTCGTCATCATCCTCCCCGTCGCGCTGTTTTCCGCCATTGCCTTTGTCTACAACCGCCTGACCATGGAGAGTGAGCTTGTCGTCATGCGGTCGGTGGGCGTCGGTCAAATGCGCCTCGCTATGCCGGCGCTCATTGTCGCAGTGGCGGTGACGATCCTTGGCTATGCGCTTACCACCTATCTCATGCCGACGTCCTTCCGCGAATTCAAATCGCTCCAACTTCGCGTTCGCAACCAATACACATCGATCTTGTTGCAGGAAGGCGTGTTCAATACCCTGACCGACAACCTGACGGTGTTCGTGCGAGCGCGAAGCCCCGACGGGCGGCTCGAAGGCATTCTCGTGCAAGACGATCGAATTCCCGACCGGCCGATCACCGCGATGGCCGAAAGCGGCGCCATCATTCAGACTGCGGACGGCCCCCGTGTTCTCATGGTCAACGGCAATCGGCAGGAAGTCGCGAAGGACACCGGGAAACTGTCGCTCCTCTATTTCGATCGTTACACGCTCGACATCTCAAATGACCAGCAGGATATCGACGCGCGCTGGCTCGAACCCCGCGAGCGCTATTTGAGCGAATTGTTCCATCCGACCAATGACCCCGATGACATCAACAACTATAACAAGCTCCGCGCCGAAGGACATCAGCGGCTGATCTCGCCGCTTTACGCGCTCGGATTCACCTGCGTTGCACTGGCCCTCTTGCTGTCGGGCGAATTCAACCGCCGCGGCCAAACGCGCCCGCTTCTTATCGGGTCTCTGATCGTGGTCGCTCTCCAGGCCGGAGGCCTCGGCCTCAGCAATCTCGCGGCGACCGTGCCATCGCTGGTGCCGCTCATGTACGTCAACGCAATCGCGCCAATTGCGGGTGGCATCTACGTATTGATGTGGCCGCCGCGATGGCGGAAGCATGCGGCGCCGGCAAGCACCGCCGCCCAAGCGTCCTGACCGGGGGATCGGTGCGCCTGTCTTCAACCCTTTCCCGCTATATCGGGCGCCAGTTCCTGATCTGGTTCGGCGGCGTCATGTTCGCGCTACTGAGCCTGACTTTCCTCCTCGAAGCCGTTGAATTGATGCGGCGCGCCGCCGGCAAATCCGACGCCACCTTCTCGGTGGTGATGGAAATGGCGCTTCTCAAATTGCCCTTGCTGACCGAGCAACTGATGTCGTTCGCAATTCTTTTCGGCGGGATGCTCGTATTCGCGAGGCTTACCCGCAGCCGCGAACTTGTCGTGGCGCGCGCCGCCGGCGTTTCGGTTTGGGGATTCATGCTGCCCGCGATCGGGCTTGCTTTCATTATCGGCATTATCAATATCACGGTTTTCAATCCGATCGCTTCCGTCACCACCTCGCGCTACGAATATCTGGAAAGCAATTTCCTGCGTGGCAAATCCAGCTTGCTCGCGGTTTCGAAGTCCGGCCTTTGGCTGCGCCAAGGCGACGACAAGAGTCAATCGATCGTCCATGCGCAACGCATGCTGCCACACAGCATGCAGATGCAAGACATCATCATCTTTCAATTCGCCGGCAAGGATCACTTTTTGGGAAGGATCGATGCCGATGTGGCGGAGCTCAAAGATGGCTATTGGGATCTTACCGATGCGTGGCTAACCGCGCCCGACACCCCGCCGCGCTACGAAGAACATTATCTGATGAAAACCAACCTGACGAAGGAAGACGTGCAGGACAGTTTCGCGGCGCCGGAGACGATGTCATTTTGGGATTTGCCGGCGTTCATCGAGGTCCTCGACGCCGCCGGATTCTCCGCGCTTCAGCACCGCCTCTATTTCCATTCGCTGGTGGCCTCACCCATTTTGATGTGTGCGATGGTTCTGCTTGCGGCAACTTTCACCTTGCGCCTGACTCGCCGCGGCGGAACGGTCCTTTTAATTGCCGGCGGCGTCACCGTCGGGTTCCTCCTTTATTTCCTGACCGATGTGGTCTTCGCACTTGGCCGCAATGCCAGTATCCCGGTCGTGCTCGCAGCCTGGACCCCGGCAGGGGTAAGCCTCCTGTCCGGTCTCGCCATGCTGTTCCATCTCGAAGATGGTTAGGCCGCCATGCGGCGGGGATTCGCTATTGGCGTTGTCGCATCAGGCCTGACGCTCACGTCGCCCGCCGCCCTTCTTGCCGCCAGCGCCGCCAAGGAGCAGCCGGTTCTTTTCACGGCCGACCGCCTCGATTACGACGACAAGAACAGCGTCGTCACCGCCATCGGTCATGTCGAGATCTCGCAACAGACTGTCCGGAACGTGCCAAAGGGACCGCCCGTCGTCGAAGAGCGGATTTTGACCGCCGACAGGGTTATCTATTTCGAGAAAACCGGCATCGTCTCAGCCACCGGTCACGTGGTCATCCTGGAACCGACGGGCGATGTCTTGTTCGCCAATCATGTCGAGCTTACCAACGACATGCGGGACGGCATCATCAACGACTTCCGCATGCTGATGTCGGATAACGCACGCGTGGCGGCCGCTTCGGGCAAGCGCGAGAACGGCGTCGAAACCGAAATGCAAAAGGCCGTCTATTCGCCCTGCGACCTTTGTCGCGAAAAGCCGGACCGCCCGCCGTTATGGCAATTGCGTTCACGAAAAATCGTCCACAATCAGGATACCCACGATATCCAATATTACGACGCCTACATGGATATTTTCGGCATCCCGATTCTCTACACGCCGTACCTTTCCATGCCAGACCCAACCGTCAAACGCCGCAGCGGATTCTTGGCGCCGACCTACGGCAATTCCAGTGATCTCGGATTCACGTTCGGCTTACCGTACTACATCGTTTTGGCGCCGTATGAAGATCTGACCATCCGCCCGATCGTCACGCAAAATCAGGGCCCCGTATTCGCCGGTCAGTTCCGCGAGCGTTTCGACCACGGCCAAATGGAATTCTCCGGCAGCGTTACGCAAGCAGATTTTACGAATTCATCGAACACGGTCGAGCACAACAAACTTCGCGGCAATATCGAGGGCGCGGGCCGTTTCGATCTTGACGACGAATGGCGCACCGGCTTCGATCTCGCCCGCGCCAGCGACGACACTTATCTCGCGCGCTACAATTTCCGCGGCGACAATATTCTTACGACGGACGCCTTCTTGGAAGGATTCGACGGCCGCAACTACGCTTCGATCAAGGGCTATACTTGGCAGGGCCTGCGGCCCAACGACGATGTCGCCACGACCCCGCTTGTAGCACCCCTGCTCGATTACAATTTTGTCAGTCAGCCAAATAACCACGGCGCCTATTTTACGGCGGATACGAATCTCATGTCGCTTACGCGGCTGACCGGCACCGACAGCCACCGTGTTTCGCTTCGCGGTGCCTGGCATCTGCCGTATACCGGCGAAGGTGGGGACGTCTTCGAGGCCACCATTCAGACCGAGGGCGACGTCTACTATGTGGATCACGTTCTCGATCCTTCGAATCCTAACAACGCGAACGGATTGAGCGGCGTCACCGGACGTTTCCTCCCGCAACTCGAACTCAGCTGGCGCTATCCGCTCGCGCGCTTCTACAAGACGCAGCGCCAGGTCATCGAGCCGATCGCCGCGGTCGTGGTGGGGCCGAACGGCTCTAACCCGGATAAAATTCCGAACGAAGACAGCCAATCGATCGAATTCGACGATTCGAATTTATTTTCCCTTAATCCTTTCCCGGGCGTCGATAGGGTCGAGAGCGGTCAACGCATCGACTATGGCGTCAATACCGGTGTCTACGGCGAGGACGGCGGCAACGTTACCGGCTTTTTGGGGCAAAGCTACCGGCTGACCTCAACCTCAATTTTCAATACCGGCAGCGGTCTCGAAGACCAATTCTCGGATTTCGTCGGCAATGTGCGCTACAGCCCGGGCGGCTATTACGATATCCTTTATCGGTTCCGGCTTTCGAAGGACAATCTCGATCCCCGGCTCAGTGAATTGACGATCAACGCTGGTCCGCCAAAACTGCATTTTTCCGCCACTTATGTCTTCGTCAGCGAAGAATCCGGCACCAGCACCCCCGGATTCTCGACACGAACGGAGGTGACCGCGTCGATCAGCTCCAAGCTCAACGACTATTGG
The DNA here is from genome assembly GCA_041479345.1 of Alphaproteobacteria bacterium. GTDB lineage: Bacteria > Pseudomonadota > Alphaproteobacteria > DATDPM01 > DATDPM01 > DATDPM01. The sequence continues at coordinate 16,342 of JBGOXX010000022.1, read as the reverse complement.
TCAGTCGCCGCGGGAACGGTTCAGGACTTGACCGGCAGCGGATCGCTTCAGGATCAATTCAACGTCACCTATAAGGACGAATGCTTTACCATGATTGGCACCTATTTGCGCCGCGACTTCAACAACCGCGAAATCCAGCCCGGCAATACTTTCCTGGTCCAGTTTATTTTCAAGAATTTGGGCCAGATTCGCAGTTAGGTTTGCCGCCGGCGAGGACGCCCGGATTGCCGGCTTCAGCAATTGTCCTAGGCTCCCAACGGCGCTATAAAACCTGAACCGCGATATAACGAAACAAAAATAGGCGTTCCGATAACGGTGAAACGCGCCCTTCTCTGCCTAATTTTTCTTTTCACGCTTTCGAGCGGGGTGTCTGCACAAGTTCGTGATGTGCAGAGCATCGCCGCCGTGGTGAATCACGACGTCATTTCGGTGTTCGACCTGCTCGAGCGCATGAAGCTCGTCATCGTTTCGAGCGACCTCAAGGACACGCCCGAAACCCGGCAGCGCCTTCTCCCCCTGGTGTTGCGCAGCCTGATTGATGAACGCCTCGAACTTCAAGAGGCCGATCGCCTCGAAATCAAGGTCAGCGACGATGAAATCGAAAAGGCGCTGACTCAAATCGAAGGCGAAAACAAAATCGAGAAGGGCCAAATCCGCCAATTCTTCGCCAAGGCGGGTGTCGATCTCGACACCGTCATCAACCAGGTCAAGGCGAACATCGCTTGGGGCAAAGTGATTCGCCGCAAAATTCGACCGAGCATCGATATCAGCGACGACGAGATCAACGAGGCCTATGCGCGCATCGAGGCCAACAAGGACAAGCCGCAGAACCTTTTGGCCGAAATTTTCCTTGCCGTCGATTCGCCGGACAAGGAGCCCGAGGTCAAGGCCATCGCCGACCGTCTTGTGCGCGAAATTCGCGACGGCGCCAGCTTCATGGCGCTCGCCCGCCAATTCTCCGAGAGCGCCAGCGCGCTGAACGGCGGCGATATCGGTTGGGTCACCGAAGGGCAATTGGGGCAGGAGCTCGATGCCGTGCTCAAGACATTGCGGCCCCCGACACTGACCGAGCCGATCCGTACACCGGGCGGCTACTATATCCTGGCGCTCCGCGACCGCCAGGTGCCGGCGATCGCCGATCAAGGCGGCACGACCATATCGTTGCGCGAGGAGCAAGTGGCAATTCCCGCCGGCATTTCAAAGCAGGATTTGGCAGCCCGCATGACGGAGGCAAAGACTTTCCGCGACCGCGTAAAAAGCTGCGAAGACCTTGATTCCATGGGTCAGCAGGCGGGATGGACGTCGTCCGGCGATCTGGGCTGGGTTCACGTCGAGGAACTTCCCGATGACTTGCGCAAGGTGGTCGATACCCTGCAGGTGAAAAAGGCAAGTGAACCGTTGCGGCGCAGCGAAGGCCTGACCGTGGTCATGATTTGCGAGCGCCAGGAAAAGAAATCCGTCATCCCGAGCCGCGATGACGTGGCCGATGCCTTGCTCCGCCAGCGTATCGAGCTTCAAGCCGATCGCTATCTTCGCGATCTGCGCAGCAATGCCAGCATCGACAATCGAATATGAGCTCGCTCCCGCTCGCGCTGACTATGGGCGAGCCGGCCGGCATCGGCGGCGAAATCGCCTTGAAGGCCTGGCTGTCGAAAAATCGGCCCCTGCCGCCATTCTTTGTCATCGACGATCCTGCCCGCCTGCGCCAATTGGCGATGCAGTTGCGCCTCGATGTTCCTGTTATCGAGATCGCGGCGCCGAAAGCGGCTGTGGACGCCTTCGCCACCGGCTTACCGGTTCTGCCTCATCCTCTCGCCGAAAGATCCGTGCCGGGCAAGCCGTCGCCCGCCAATGCGGCGGCGGTAATCGGCGCCATTGAGCGCGGCGTGGATTTTGCCCTGTCCGGCGAAGCCGCCGCCGTCGTCACCAATCCGGTGCATAAAGAAACGCTCTATGCCGGCGGCTTTGGCCATCCGGGCCACACCGAATTCCTGGCCGAGCTCGCCAAGCGGCGCACCGGCAAGGCCGTCACTCCGGTGATGATGCTGGCGGCCGAAGAATTACGGGTGGTTCCGGTCACGGTTCATCAAGCCTTGCGGGATGTCCCGGCGAGCCTGAGCACGCGCGGCATCGTCGCTTGCGGCAAAATCGCCGCCGAGTCCCTGATGCGCGATTTCGGCGTCCGCCAGCCGCGCCTGGCGGTTGCCGGCCTCAACCCCCATGCCGGTGAAGGCGGGGCGCTCGGCAGCGAAGAGCAGACGGTGATCGCCCCCGCAATCGCCGAGCTTCGTACCCTGGGCATCGCCGCAAGCGGTCCCTTTGCTGCCGACACCCTGTTTCACGACGCGGCCCGCAAGACTTACGACGCCGTGCTCTGCATGTATCACGATCAGGCGCTCATTCCGATCAAGACCCTGGCGTTCGACAGCGCCGTCAACATTACGCTCGGCTTGCCATTCGTCCGCACCTCCCCCGATCACGGCACGGCCTTCAATATTGCAGGGCAAGGCAAGGCGCGCGAATCGAGCTTGATCGCGGCGCTGGTTATGGCGGATGCCATGGCCCAGCGGCGCGGCTCGTATGACGGGCGTGCTCGCGTCGCCTGAGGCGGCGCTGCCGCCGCTTCGTGAGGTCATCGCCGCTTACGATCTTCGCGCGCGTAAAAATCTCGGCCAGCATTTCCTTCTCGATTCAAATCTGACCCGCAAGATCGCCCGTGCCGCGGGCGATCTGAAGGACGTGACCGTCATCGAAATCGGCCCCGGCCCCGGCGGTTTGACGCGGAGTCTGCTGCTCGAGGGTGCAGCCCGGATCATCGCCATCGAACGGGACGAACGCTGCATCCGCGCGCTTGCCGATCTTGCCGCCGCCTATCCGGGCCGGCTGGAGATCATCCACGGCGATGCGCTGGCAATCGATTGTGCGGCGTTGGCGCGAAGCGCGCCCGCTTCGATTGCGCCGCGGCCCGCCAAGATCATCGCCAATCTCCCCTACAATATCGCCACCGCCTTGATTCTCTCCTGGTTTCGCGATCCGCAGGCTTTCGCCTCGCTCACTCTGATGCTCCAGAAAGAGGTGGCGCAGCGGCTGGCCGCAAAACGCCGCACCAAGTCCTATGGGCGGCTTTCGGTCATGACCCAGTGGCTGTGCGAGGTATCGCTGCTCTTCGATGTGCCAGCCCGCGCCTTTACCCCGCCGCCCAAGGTCACCTCGACGGTGGTGCAGCTGATCCCCCGTGCCGAGCCGCTGGCTCCGGCCGATGCCGAATCCCTGGCACGAGTGACCGCCGCCGCCTTCGGCCAGCGGCGCAAGATGCTTCGCGCCGCTCTGAAGGACCTGGCGGCGCAAGCCGGAATGGACGTGACGGTGATGTTGGCAAAGGCCGGAATTGAGCCGACCGCACGCGCCGAGGAACTCGAGATCGAGCAATTTTGCGCCCTAGCACGTCTGCTGAATGCGCGCCTGCTGAAAAAGTCCTAGCCGCCCTTGCGGAGACCGGTGACGAAATCGGCGAGCCCGATCCGACGGCTCCGCTTCAACCGTTCGGCGGCGAGGATCGACTGCACATCGCGAAGGCTCTCGTCGATGTCGCGGTTGACGATGATGTATTTATATTCGGCCCAGTGGCTCATTTCGTCGGAGGCCTTGGCCATGCGCGACGCCACCACGTCGTCGTTGTCTTGAGCCCGGCTGCGCAGCCGCTGCGCCAATTCTTCGATCGACGGCGGCAACACGAATATGCTTACCAGATCGTCCGGCGCGTTCTGGGCCAATTGCTGCGTGCCCTGCCAATCGATGTCGAATATGACATCGCGTCCCTGGCGCAGCGCTTCTTCGACGGGCTTTTTCGGGGTGCCGTAGGAATGGCCGAAGACCAGCGCCGATTCCAATAATTCGCCGCCGCGCACCATGCGCTCGAATTCCGCCGGCGGCACAAAATAATAGTCGGCGCCGTCGACTTCCCCCGGCCGTTTCGGGCGCGTCGTCACCGAAATCGACAGCGTGAGCAGCGGATCGCGGTCGAGCAGCCGGCGGGTGATCGTCGTCTTGCCCGCACCCGACGGTGAGGACAAGACAAGCAAGAGTCCACGGCGCCGGATTTCGGTCATTCGACGTTCTGAACCTGCTCGCGGAACTGATCGATGACGGTCTTGAGATCGAGTCCGGCTCTGGTCAGCGCCATGTCCGTCGATTTCGAGCAAATCGTGTTCGCTTCGCGATTCAATTCCTGGCACAGGAAATCGAGCCTTCGCCCGATCGCTCCGCCTTCGTTCACCAGGCCGCGGCAAGCCGAAAGATGCGCCGTCAGCCGGTCGAGCTCTTCGCGGACGTCGGCCCTGGCCGCGAGCAGGGCGGCTTCCTGGGCAATCCGCTCTTCGGAAAGTTGCGGCACGGAATCGAGCAGGGCGGCGATCTGCGCCGCCAATTTGCTGTGGATCGCCTGGGGCTGAAGGGCTGCCGAAGCATGAGCGCTTTTGACCGCCTTGTCCGCCGTGTCAAGATGCCCGGACAAGATGGCGGCCAGACGCTCACCCTCTTGGGAACGGGTTTGAGCCAGCGCCGCAATCGCCGCATCCAAAGTTGCGAGAATCGCTTCCTCGCGGGCGGCAAGGATTTCCTCCGCCTCTTCTTCTTCCACCGATTCGACGACGCCCTTGATCCCGAGCAATCCGTCGAGTCGCGGCGTTTCGGCGCGGATTCGAACCGCGATCGCTTCGATGATGTCTTCGAGCTGGTCGACCACGGCCGGATTGAGCCGCAGCTTCAGGGTCCCCGGCGGCCGATTGAAAGTGAGGGACGCGTTCACGGTTCCACGCTTGAAGCGTTCATTGAGCCGTGCGCGAACCATAGGTTCGAGATTCTCGAGGAACGAGGGCAAGCGGCAGCGCACTTCCAGGCTCCGCCCGTTGACGCTCTTGAGCTCCCAGCTCCAGCTTGCGTTCCCCATCGCGCCATCGGCCGAGGCGTAGCCGGTCATGCTGTTCACGGACAAGGATTTCCCCGCTCTGTCTCGCCTCGTTTGGCTTGCCGGCCACTCTAGAGCATGATCTTGTCAGTTGGAACTGGCTGCGCCGGATGTATTTTGCGCCGCGGGCAGGAGAAGGGCGAAGCGCGTAGCGGGGACTACGGGCAAGCCCTTCGACGAACCCGCGGCGGGCAAAAGACCCCGGCCCTACCGGGTTGCGCCTTGGCGGGCGCCCGCGCCGTGAAGGGCGATGTGGCGCATCGGCTGAGCGGCGCAACGCAGCCGATTCCAACTGACAAGATCATGCTCTTGCCCGCGCGGCTTATGGCAACAAGCGCGCCCCCTTGCCGGAACAGGGCGTCCCTTTCATCATGCCGCGATGCGCAACCCCCGTTCGATCCTTATTACCGGCGCCAGCAGCGGTATTGGCGCCGCACTGGCCCGCGACTTTGCCGCACCCGGCGTCACTTTGTATTTGGGCGGCCGCGATTTGGGACGCCTCGATGCCATCGCCCGCGAATGCAAAGCACGCGGCGCCGATGCGCGGACGACGATCATCGATGTCGTCGATGCACCGGCCTGCGAAAATTGGGTTTCCGCCTGCGATGGCGTGGCCCCGCTCGATCTCGTCATCGCCAACGCCGGAATTTCCGCCGGCACCGGCGGCAAGGCCTGGGCCGACGAAGTCCCGGATTTGGTCCGGCGCATTTTTGCGGTCAATGTCGACGGTACGATCAACACCGTGCTTCCGGCGGTCGCCGCGATGCGTCCGCGCAAACGCGGGCAGGTTGCGATCATCAGTTCGCTGGCCTCCTTTATTGGCACGCCGGGCTCGGGTGCGTATGCGGCATCCAAAGCCGCACAACGGATTTGGGGTGAATCGCTGCGCGCCGAGCTCCATGCCGACGGCCTCGAAGTCTCGGTGATCTGTCCCGGCTTCATCCATACGCCGATGACGGCGGGCAACAACTTCCCCATGCCGTTCGTCATGAGTGCCGACCGCGCCGCAAGAATTATCCGGAAAGGATTGGCGGCGAATCGCGGCCGCATCGCATTTCCCTGGGCGATGTATTTCCTGGTGTGGCTCTCGGCGGCGTTGCCGCCGGCCCTTACCGGGCGGGTGACCCGCCGCTTCCCGCGGAAGGATTGACCTTCGCCGCTTCGCTGTCGCGGTGCGCTTGCACCTTGCGCAGCTTGCCGACATTGCGGTTGTGATCGTCGAGAGTGCGGGCAAAGACGTGGCCGCCATTGCCATCGGCGACGAAATAGAGATCCTCGGTATCGGCCGGCTGAGTCACCGCAAGAATTGATTCGCGGCCCGGATTGTCGATCGGGCCCGGGGGCAAGCCGTCGATTTCATAGGTGTTATAGGGGCTGGGCGTCTCCAGATCGCCGTGCGTGAGCGGCCTTCCGAGCGGTCCTGCTCCCATGGTGAGCGCGTAGACGACGGTGGGATCAGATTGCAGGCGCATTCCTTTTTCCAGTCGGTTGAGGAAGACCGAGGCGACATGCGGTCGCTCCTCGGAACGCCCGGTTTCCTTCTCGACGATGGATGCCAGGATCAGCGCCTCCTGCGAGCTCTTGAGCGGAAGATTGGCCGCCCGATGGGCCCACAGCATCGCCAGCTGCTCGTCCATGGCCTTGGTCATGCGCGAGACCATCTCGGAGCGCGAATCGCCGTAGGTGTAGCTGTAGGTCTGCGGCAATATCCGCCCTTCTCCGGTCAGTTGCGGCACAGCGCCCATGAGACCTTCGGCGGCGCGGAGTTCTTCGGCAACCTGAGCATCGGTCAGGCCTTCCGCGATCATCACCTTGCGCAGCACCGTACGGCCGCTTTGCAGCAGATCCATCACGTCCCGGTCGCTGGCATTGGCGGAAATCGCGTATTCGCCGGCCCTGAGGGGCCGCTCGCCGCCGAAGACCTTGACGCCGGCTTCGAAGGTCAGCGCGCTGGAAACGATCCCATTCTGGACCAGAAGATGCGCAATATCGGAGAGCCCCGACCCCTGCGGGACGATGACGGTCGCGTTGGCGTTAAGAGGGCCTTTGGCCTCGAAGCGGGAGATTTCCCACGCCGCCGCAATTCCGAGCGCGCCGACAATAAGCACAGCCAGGGCAAAGAGGCGGACGGCGGTTCGCCGCATTGGCTTTAAGGGGCCGGACCGAATATCAGGCAGGCGTTGGTCCCGCCGAAGCCAAAGGAGTTCGACATCACGAATCGGACCTTACGTTCTTTCGCCTTCAGGGGCACGAGATCGATATCGCAGCCCTCGGACGGATTGTCGAGATTCAATGTCGGCGGAACGACGCCGCTGTTCATCGCCAGGATGCTGAATATCGCCTCGACACTTCCCGCAGCCCCCAGCAAATGGCCGATCGCCGATTTGGTCGACGACATGGAAAGCTGATAGGCCGCCGGGCCGAACAGCCGCTTGACCGCGCCGAGCTCGATCTCGTCACCCAGAGGCGTCGACGTGCCATGGGCGTTGATGTAATCGATGTCGGCGACGTCGAGCTTGGCGTCGCGGAGCGCATTGCGCATGGCACGGAATCCGCCTTGGCCGTTTGGGGCGGGGGCGGTGATGTGATAGGCGTCGCCCGACAACCCGTAGCCGATTATTTCCGCGTAGATCTTGGCGCCGCGAGCCCGCGCGTGCTCGAGTTCCTCGAGCACGACGATACCGGCACCCTCACCCATGACGAACCCGTCGCGATCCTTGTCCCAGGGCCGCGAGGCTTTTTCGGGCCGGTCGTTGAAACCGGTCGACAGCGCCCGGGCGGCGGCAAAGCCGGCAACGCCCATGCGGCAGACCGCCGCCTCGGTCCCGCCCGCCACCATTACATCGGCATCGCCGTGCTGGATGAGCCGCGTCGCATCGCCCAAGGCATGCGCGCCGGTCGAACAAGCGGTCACCACCGCATGATTGGGTCCGGTAAAGCCGTAACGGATCGAGACATGGCCCGAGGCGAGATTGATCAGACAGGCCGGAATGAAGAACGGGCTGATGCGGCGCGGACCTTTTTCCACCAGGGTGATCGCGCCTTCACAAATGCCGGGCAATCCGCCGATTCCAGAGCCGATCATGACCCCGGTGCGTTCCCGCGAGTCCTCGTCCTGAGGCATCCAACCCGAATCGCGCACGGCTTCAATTGCCGCCGCCATCGCGAAGACGATGAAATCGTCCATCTTGCGTTGGTCCTTCGGCTCGACCCAGTGGTTCGGATTGAACAGCCCCTCGCCATCGCCGCGCGGCACCTGGCCGGCAACCCTCGAGCTGAGATCGGAAACGTCGAAGCCGATGGTGGCGCGGATGCCGGATTCGCCGGCAATCAGCTTTTCCCAACTCGGGCCGACGCCGCACGCCAGCGGCGTCACCATGCCCATGCCGGTGACAACAACACGCCTCATGGCGTCACCCATGAGCTCGATTGAAAAGAGATTTGCCGACCGGAGGCGATGGGTAGCGCCGGATCAGGCCTTGGTTTCGATGTAATTGATCGCGTCCTTGACGGTCAAAATCTTTTCGGCCGCATCGTCCGGGATCTCGCAACCGAATTCCTCCTCGAACGCCATAACCAGCTCGACCGTGTCCAGGCTGTCGGCGCCCAAATCGTCGATGAAGCTGGCGCTGTCGGTGACCTTGGATTCATCCACGCCCAGATGTTCAACGACGATTTTCTTCACGCGGTCGGCGATATCACTCATGACGTCAATCCCTCGGAAATTCTTTCACGAAACCGTTTGCTCAGAACCGTATCAACGAAAACGCCTGCACGGCCAATCCGCTACCGCTTGTCCGCTTCCCCTGCGAGCTAAGGGCGCGGTTTCCTAACATACTTTCCCGGCCCTGACCAGCGCCCCGAATGCCCCTAAAACCTCGCCCCGGCAGGGCCTTTCGGCCGGTCATATCATCGCCATCCCGCCGTTAACATGCAAGGTCTGGCCGGTGACGAAACCCGCCGCCTCCGAGGCCAGAAACGCCACGCATTCCGCCACATCGGCGCCGGTGCCAAAGCGGCCGACCGGGATTCCGCCCAAGATCCGGGAGCGCTGCTCGGGGGACAGCTTGTCGGTCATGGCGGTGGTGATGAAGCCGGGGGCCACGCAATTCACCGTGATATTGCGTGAGGCCACTTCGGCCGCCAGCGATTTGGACATCGCCACCAGCCCCGCCTTGGACGCGGCGTAATTGGCCTGGCCGGCATTGCCCATCGCCCCCACGACCGAGGTGATCGAAATGATCCGACCAAAGCGGCGTTTCATCATCCCCCGCAAGCAGGCGCGGGTAAGTCGGAACGCGGCGGTCAGGTTGACGTCGAGGACAGTCTGCCAGTCGTCATCGGACATCCGTATGAAGAGTTGATCGCGGGTGACGCCGGCGTTGTTGACCAGAATATCGATGCCGCCCAGCGCCGCTTCGGCCTTGGCCGCCAATTCATCGATCGCGGCGCGGTCGCCCAGATTCGCCGGAATCACGACCGTCTGCCCGCCGAGATCGCGCGCCAATTGTTCCAGCGGCTCGAGGCGCGTCCCCGAAATCGCCAATGCCGCGCCGCGGCGGTGCAGCGATTCGGCGATCGCCCTGCCGATCCCGCCGGAAGCACCGGTCACGAGTGCGCGTTTTCCATTCAATTCGAGGGTCATCGCTAAACGCTCGCCAAAAATTTTTCCACATCGGCCGGCGTGCCGACGGAAACCGCGGCGATTTCCCGGTCGATGCGCTTGGTCAAACCTGCCAGCACGCGCCCTGCTCCGATTTCGATCAGCGTATCCACGTCATGGGCCTTCATATAGAGCACGCTTTCCCGCCAACGCACCATCGCGGTCACTTGCTCGACGAGCAGACGCCGGATTTCTTCGGCGTCTTGCACCGGTTGCGCCGTGACATTGGCGATGACGGGAACGCGCGGATCGGCGAGATCGGCATCGGCGAGCGCGCTCGCCATCGCGTCCGCGGCACTTTTCATCAAAGCGCAGTGAAAGGGCGCACTCACCGGCAACATCACCGCGCGCGCACCGCGTTTCCCCGCTTCAGCCATCGCAAACGCCACGGCGTCCTTGGCGCCGCTGACCACGATCTGGCCCGGCGCGTTGTCATTGGCCGGCGCGCAAATCGATTTCGTTTCCGCCGCCGCGAGCGCCGCAATTTCATTGATCGCGTTCATGTCGAGGCCAATGATCGCCGCCATCGCGCCCTCGCCCACGGGCACCGCCTTTTGCATGGCCTGGCCGCGCGTTCTGAGCAACCGCGCCGCCTGCGCGACACCCAATGATTTGGCGGCGGCAAGGGCGGAATACTCGCCCAGCGAATGGCCGGCGACAAATTTGCAGCGCGCGCCGATGTCGAGCTTGCCGTCCACCTCCAGCACCCGCAAAACGGCTAGGCTGACGGTCATGATCGCCGGCTGGGCATTCTCGGTGAGAATAAGCTCCGATTCCGGCCCCTCGAACATGAGGTGGCTCAAATTCTGATGCAGCGCTTCGTCGACCTCTTCGAAAACGAGCCGGGCGGTTGGAAAGGCTTCCGCCATCTCTTGGCCCATGCCGACCGCTTGAGAACCTTGGCCGGGAAAAACGAATGCGCGTGCCATTGCATCTCCTTTTGGGCGGGAACTGATATGGTTGCAGGAAGTCTGTCAAGCGAGGCCTGGAAGGGCGGAAACCCCGGTTTTCCGGGCTTGCGCACCGGGTCGAATTGGGTATAGTGCGCCCCCTTTACTCCTTGCCGGCACATGCCGGCTAGGCCTGACCGGCCGATGTGCTTTGCCCCCTAGGTTTTAGTTGGGCAAAAACCGGCTCCGGGCCATGTAACAGCCAGAAGGGGTTTGTTTTATGGCGTTCTACGAGAACGTATTCATTGCGCGGCAGGATATCTCGACCGCCGCGGCCGAGGCTCTCGCCGACCAATTCGCGGGTGTGATCACCAGCAATGGCGGCACCGTCCCCAAGAAGGAAAATTGGGGGCTTCGCAACCTCACCTATAAGATTAAGAAAAACCGCAAAGGCCATTATGTTCTTTTGAACATCGACGGCCCTTGGCAGGCGGTCCAGGAAATGGAACGCCAGATGCGGATCAACGAAGACATCCTGCGATTTTTGACGGTGAAGGTCGAGGAACTCGATCCAAATCCTTCTGCGGTCTTGCAAAGCCGGTCATCGCGCGATGATCGGCCGCCGCGCCGCGGCGGCGAGCGCCGTTTCGGCGAAGGCGAAGACATCGTACCGCTTGGGGGCGACGACGCCCCCGTCGGCATTGAAGATCGGCCCATTGGCGGCCGGGGAGATGTGGCATGAGATCGTTCGAACCTCGCGGCGACCGCTCCGGCGGCGATCGGGGCGATCGCGGCGGCCCCGGCGGTGCTGGTGGTCGCCCGGCAGCAGCGCGTCGGCCTTTTTTCCGCCGCCGCAAGAGCTGTCCGTTCTCGGGACCCAAAGCGCCGAAGATCGACTACAAGGACGTGAAGCTGTTGCAGCGCTTCTTGTCCGAGCGCGGCAAGATCGTGCCCAGCCGTATCACCGCCGTCTCCGCAAAGAAGCAACGTGAACTCGCCCGCGCCATCAAGCGCTCGCGCTTTCTCGCCCTTCTCCCTTACACCACCGGTTAAGGAGTCGCCGTCATGGACGTGATCTTGCTCGAACGCATCGAGCGGCTTGGAAAGATGGGCGATGTGGTGAAGGTGAAGTCAGGCTTCGCCCGCAATTACCTTTTGCCGCAGAAGAAGGCGCTGCGCGCGACGCCGGACAATCTCAAATATTTCGAATCCCAGCGCGCCCAGCTCGAAGCCGTCAATCTCACCCACCGCTCCGACGCCGAAACGGCAGCGAAGCGCCTGGACGGGCAAAGCGTTGTCCTGCTGCGCCAAGCGGGCGAAAGCGGCCAGCTATACGGCTCCGTCACCACCCGGGACATTGTCGAAGGTCTGGCGAGTGTCGGCTTCACCGTCGAGCGCCGGATGGTCGCGCTTCACACCCCCATCAAGGCTCTCGGCGTCTATCCCGTGCACGTGGCGCTTCATCCTGAAGTCTCGGCGACCGTCTCCGTCAATGTCGCCAAATCCGATGAAGAGGCCATAGCCCAAGCGACGGCCGCCGCGGCCCCGCCGCCGGCGGAAGAGCCCGAAGAAGGCGCCAAGGCGAAGGGCAAGAAGCGCAAGAAGCCCGACCTCCTGCCGGGCGCGGATACCGCCTTTGAAGCCGGGGACGCATCAGGGGCGGATGCACCGGCGGGCGACACGGCTTAACCACCGATTTATCCTAGCCGCAGGTCTTACACCCCTACCCAGGTAGCTCGGAATTGATCTAGTCTAGTTGCCCTTGCCGCTTCGCGGTGGAGGCGGCGGCAACTGACGTGCGCAACGATGCTTTTCGAAAGCTTCCTGCGCTTCGCGCTGCGCGAAGGTGCAGTACGGTTTGTGGACCAGAGCGGCCGGACCCACTTTCTCGGTGACGGCAGCGCTCCTTGTTGCACCCTGCGCCAACATGGTTCCTTCGGATTAAAGCTGATCCTCGATCCCCCGCTCGCCATGAGCGAGGCCTATATGGACGGCCTCCTCGATGTCGAGGACGGAACGATCCGAGATTTTCTCGATATCCTGATGCGCAATTACGCGCAGCTCGAGCGCCACCCCTTGATGGTGGCCGGGCGCTGGCTGTGGCTGCAGGGAAATCGCCTCGGACAATACAATCCGATGCGGCGCGCCCGGCGCAATGTGGCGCATCATTACGACCTGCGCGGCGAGCTTTATGAGCTTTTCCTCGACCGCGACATGCAATATTCCTGCGCCTATTTTCACGATCCGCACGACAGCCTGGAAACCGCCCAGGAAAACAAGAAGCGCCATATCGCCGGCAAGTTGCTCCTCAACAGGCCCGGGTTGAAGGTTCTCGACATCGGCTCGGGCTGGGGCGGGCTTGCGCTCTATCTCGCGCAGAGCGCCGATGCCGACGTGACCGGCGTCACCTTGAGCACGGAACAACAGGCGGTGAGCGAAAAGCGCGCCACTGAATCGGGCATGAGTTCCTGCGTGCGGTTCTTTTTGCGCGATTACCGGGAAGACCATGGCGTCTACGACCGTATCGTTTCGGTCGGCATGTTCGAGCATGTGGGCCGGCGCAATTACAGAGAGTTCTTCAAGAAGACGGCCGGCCTGCTCGCCGACAAAGGCGTCATGTTGCTTCATTCGATCGGACGCTCGGGTCCGCCGGAGCCCGTCAACTCCTTCATCCGCAAGTATATTTTCCCCGGCGGCGATCTGCCCTCCCTGTCCGACGTGATGGCCGCCGCGGAGCGTTCCGGTCTCCTCGTCACCGATATCGAAATTCTGCGCCTGCATTACGCCGACACGCTCCGGGAATGGCAGCGCCGGTTCGCCGCCAACCGCGACAAGGTCAAACGGATGTTCGACGAGCGCTTCTGCCGCATGTGGGAGTTGTATTTGATCGGAAGCGAGATGAGCTTCAGACATCAAAATATCATGGTGTTCCAGATGCAGCTGGCCAAACGCCAGGATACCGTGCCGCTGACTCGCGACTACGTAACGGACTTCGATCGCGAGCGTGCAGCGCAAAATACAATCGCCGCGGAATAGCCGCCGCCGACGTTCTCCCCGTTCTTCCCAGGCTGTGACTAACTTTCTTGTGAGCCAAAGCATCTCACACGATAATAGAGTCGCGTTTGCGCTTGATGTTCGCATATTGTCGGCGCCATGACCGCAGCTACCGATAAGAACGCATCGAAAGTCACCGCACTTCGCGAGCTGGGGGCAACGCCGCCGGGCGGTTATCGCGCGCCGCCGCACAATTATGAAGCCGAGCAAGCCTTGCTCGGCGCTATCATCGAGAACAATCTCGCTTACGAGAAAGTCTCGGAGTTCCTGCGCCCCGAACACTTTGCCGAGGGCGTTCACGGCCGGATTTTTGAGGCGATCGGCAAATTGGTGCGGCGCGGACATACCGCCGATCTTGTCACCCTCAAGAATTTCTTCGAATCCGACGCTCATTTGGCCGAAATCGGCGGCACGGAATATCTCTCCCGCCTCGTCGGCAGCGTCGTCACCGTCATCAACGCCGCGGATTACGCCCGCACCATCCACGACCTCTATTTGCGCCGGCAATTGATTGGCCTTGGCCAGGACATGGTCAACAGCGCCTATCAACACGATCTCGAAGCCAGCGGCATGGACCAGATCGAGACCGTGGAAAAGAGCCTCTTCGATCTCGCCTCCACGGGCCAATACGAAGGCGGTTTCCGGTCATTCGAATCCTCGCTGCAAAGCGCCATTGTCATGGCCGAAGCCGCCTATAAGCGTGAGGGGCGCTTGACGGGCCTGGCCTCGGGCTTGACCGATCTTGACCGGCTGCTCGGCGGCTTGCACCGCTCGGATCTGATCATTCTTGCCGGCCGGCCCTCCATGGGTAAAACGGCGTTGGCGACCAACATCGCCTTCCACGCCGCCAAGCAGTACCGCGAAGGCCGGGATGCCATGGGGAATCCGGTTGCCGAAGACGGTGCCGTCGTCGGCTTCTTTTCTCTCGAAATGTCGGCGGAGCAGTTGGCGACGCGTCTTCTGGCGGAGGAGGCCGGGATCCCTTCGGAAAAGATCAGGCGCGGCGATTTGAAGGATCGCGATTTCCAGCGTGTCGTCGAGGCGAGCGCCGAGCTTTCCAAGGTGCCGCTCTTTATCGACGATAGTGCGGCGCTGTCGATTTCCGCGATCCGGACCCGAGCACGGCGGCTCAAGCGCCAGCATGGGCTCGGTCTCATCGTTATCGACTACCTTCAACTGGTGACACCCACACCAGGCTCGCGCTACGACAACCGGGTCATGGAAATCTCCGAGATCACCCGCGGATTGAAGGCGCTGGCCAAAGAGCTCGATGTGCCGGTGGTTGCCCTCTCGCAACTCTCGCGCGCGGTCGAGCAGCGGGATGACAAACGGCCCCAGCTCGCGGATCTCCGCGAATCGGGTTCGATCGAACAAGATTCCGACGTCGTCATGTTCATTTTCCGCGAGGAGTATTACGTCCGGCGCCGCGAACCCAAGGAAGGCACCGACGAACACCGCAAATGGCAGGACGAGATGAGCAAGGTCTATAACCTTGCGGAACTGATCATCGCCAAGCAGCGTCACGGGCCTATCGGCAAAGTGCTCCTCCACTTCGACGGCAGCACGACCAAATTCTCCGACCACGTCGCCGGCGACCATCTACCCGATGTCCGCGACTGATCAGAGGCCGCCGGGTGCCGCCGCCCGTGCCGTCCTCACCGTCGATCTCCGCAAGGTTGCCGGGAATTACCGAATGCTTGCCGGCAAATGCGGAAACGCGCGCGTGGGCGCCGTGGTCAAGGCCGATGCGTACGGCCTAGGTCTCCCGGCGATCGCCCCAGCGCTTCATGCCGCGGGCTGCCGAGATTTCTTCGTCGCCGATGTCGAGGAAGGCATGGCGCTTCGCTCCCTCGTCGCGGATTCGCAGATCTTCGTGCTGAATGGCCCGCCGCGTGAGGCGGCGGCCGAGTTTGCGCGCCATTCCCTGATTCCGGTGCTCAACGACCTCGATCAAGTGGCGATTTGGGAAGAGTTGGCCCGGAAGACCAAAGCCCCTCCCGCCGCCTTGCACATCGACAGCGGGATGACGCGACTCGGCCTGTCGATAGACGACGTCGAGATTTTGGCGAAAGAGCCGGCCCGGCTTGCCGGCATTCCACTCGCTTGCGTCATGAGTCACCTAGCCTGCTCCAACCAGCCCGACAATCCGATGAACGCACGGCAACTCGCCGCCTTCAAAGCCGTGCGCGCCAAATTGCCCGAAGCGCCGGCCAGCTTCGCCAATTCCGCCGGCGTCTTTCTCGGTCCCGACTATCACTTCGATTTGGTGCGCGCCGGCGGGGCGCTTTACGGTCTTTCCCCCTTTCAAACCGAGCCCAGCCCGCTTGCGCAAACGCTGCGTCTGGAAGCGCCAATCCTGCAGCTTCGCGACGTTGACAGCCCTATGACCGTTGGATACGGTGCCAGCTTCCGCGTGGCGGGACGGGGGCGCATCGCTACAATTCCCGTTGGATATGCCGACGGCTATCCACGGTCGCTTAGCAATCGGGGAAGCGCCTTCCTCGGGGGATTCCGGATACCAATCGTGGGACGTGTTTCGATGGACCTCACCACCCTCGATGTGTCCGGCGTACCGGCTCCTTTCGTCCAACTCGGCGCGATGGTCGAACTCATCGGCGATGATCACACGGTGGACGATCTCGCCGACGAAGCCGGAACCATCGGACACGCGGTTTTGACCGGGTTCGGACGGCGAATTTTGCGCCGCTACGAGAAATAATATGAAATTCGTCGCGGCGGTCGGCCGCGTCTTCCTCGCCTTCTTGGAAG
>JBGOXX010000021.1:0-21638 GCA_041479345.1 Alphaproteobacteria bacterium | reverse complement strand
GGTCAAAAGTGCCGATGGCGATGTTGCTGATTTGAGCGCACTGGTATGCCGCGAGTTAGAGCCCAAAAACGGCGCGCTCGTGCATATCGCAGGCACGGTTGTGGCCGGCGATCTTGCCGCCCAGCTAGGGGCGAAGGGGTTTTCGCTGCGCCGCGCCGTCTTGTACGAAGCGAAGCCGGCCATGAAATTGTCACAAAGACTTGTAGAGTCGTTGCGAAACAACGACTTGGATGCCGTGATTTTTTTCTCTCCCCGGACTGCTGCGACCTTTGTTACCCTCACCCGTCGAGCCGGACTCGAACAGGCCGTGCGCAACGTCGATGTGTTCTGTCTCAGTCCGGCGGTCGCGAATGCCGCAGGGGATTTGCCATGGCGCAAAATACGATCTGCGCGGCAGCCCGAATTGACCGCGTTGCTGGATGAAATCGACGCGGCACGATAGCGGCGTCGAATAAAGGACCGAACTGGATCTGCCCAATACCGAAAATTTCAAAACAGGCGATTTGATGACGATACCCGAAAGCCTTCCAGCCGCTCCCGAAAAGCCGACCCGGCCGCGCCGGAGCGCTGCAGCGAAGGGTGCCAGTACCAAATCGGGGGGGGCCAAATCCGCGCGAAAAGCCGCGGCACCGGCGGCCCATACGGGGCATGGCTGGATGTGGGCGGCAATGGTCGCTCTCGCCATTGCGAGCGGCGGATCGGTGGCTGGGCTGTGGTTCCTCGAATCGGCGGCCCGTGACGCCCAGAACAAGCATCTGGAAACGGCCATTCAGGCTCAACTGCAAACTGCCGCCGCCGGCCAGCCGGCGGCCCTCGATGCCGGCAAATTGGCCGCCCTCGATGCCCGGATCGGAGCGGTCGAAAAGCATGTTACCGGCGTGGCCGATTCCAGTTCGATCAAGGAAACCGAAGCCGCCACCGCCCTTCTCGCCGAAAAGATCGAAGGCTTGTCGGGCCGGATCGGCGACATCGAGAAAATGCTCGCTCAAATCAAAACCGGAAATGTCGGCTCGGGCGATGCTGCGGCCTTGGATTCGGCACGGCAGGAAGCCAAAAAGAATGTTGACGAGTTGGCTGCCCTTAAGGACCGCTTGGCGGCGATCGAGCAAACTCAGCACACGACCGCTTCGACAGCGTCCGTCCAGCGCAATCAGACTTTGGTCGTTGCCGTCGGGCAATTGCGAGAGGCGCTGGGTTCCGCAAAACCATTTTCCCAGGAGCTTACGACGGTGACGTCGCTGGGTGATGCCGATATCTCGAAAATCGTGGAACCGATCACTCCTTATGCCGACAAAGGAATCGCGACGGTTTCCGATCTGCGCGAGGAATTTCCGCAAGTCGCGGCAGCCATAGTCCAAGCCGAAGGCGCCCCGCAAAGCGGCGGCTGGGTCAACAAGGCTCTCTCCGAAGCCGGGGTAAGCGTGCGCAAGGTCGGCCCCATTGAAGGAACCAGCGCCGAAGCGATCGTTGCCCGGGCAGAAGACAAGTTGTCGGGGGATGATCTCGATGGCGCCCTCTCGGAAATGTCGACCCTCCAACAGACTCCGCCGGCCGCCAGCGCCTGGCTGGAAAAAGCCAAGGCCCGTCAGGCCGCAGAACACGCGATGAAAGATCTCCACCTTCGCGTGATCGGCCAGATCGCGCAAAGCGACGGATCATCGAAGTGACCGCGGCGGTCGAACGCCGATGATTCGCGCTTTCGTTCTTTTCTTCATCATTGTTCTGGTTTCGCTCGGCTTCGTCTGGGTCGCGAATCAGCCCGGCAGCGTCACCATGGTCTGGCTCGACCATCGGATCGACATGCCGGTGTCGCGGCTGATTGCCGGGGTCGCAATTCTGTCCGTTGCGCTCGCGGTCGTCTGGCGCACCTTCGGCGCGGTGCGAAGCGTGGTCGCGCGGACCGGACGTGCACGGGTCGAACGGCGGCGGCATCGCGGTTACAAGGCGCTGACCCGGGGCTTCGTCGCGGTGGCCGCGGGCGATGTCGACGAAGCCAGCAAGCAGGCCGAACGCGCCGACGTGCTGTTGGCCGATCCGCCGTTGACCATGCTGCTCTCCGCCCAGGCGGCGCAGCTTTCGGGTGACCAACAGGCGGCGCAGAAATATTTCGTGGCAATGCTGGATCGCCCCGATACCGCATTCCTGGGCTTGCGCGGGCTCATCAATCAGGCGCTGCGCGATCACAATCGCGACGAAGCGCTCATGCTGGCGCGGCGCGCTTATCGCCTGCGTCCCAAGACCCCCTGGCTGGTGGCGATGCTAAGCGAGCTCCTGTCTCAGACGGGGCTTTGGGCCGAGGCCGCTGCCGTGCTCCATGCGGCGGCCCGCCATCGGACCCTGTCCGACGCGCGCCAGCGGGAGGCCGTCGCCTTGTTCGGCCAGAGCCAGCGCGCCCAAATCGAGGGACGGCCAGGCGAATCCCTCGACCTGCTTCGTCGGGCCCATAAACTGTCGCCGGACAATGTGCCCATTGCCGCCAAACTGGCCTCGGTTTTTGCCGGCCAGGGAAAACGCCGCCGCGCCCGCAAAATCCTCGAAGCCGCTTGGGCGCAAGCGCCCCACCCCGACTTGGCCCGGGCCTTTGCCACGCTCTCCCCGGGGGAGGAACCGCTGGCCCGGCTGCAGCGGAGCGCCATCTTGGTCAAACTCCGGCCCGAACACGCCGAAACCCATATCGCCGTCGCCGAGGCCGCCCTCGACGCCCAGCTGTGGGGCGAGGCCCGCCGGCATCTGCGCCTGGTCCTGCTGGCCCCCAATCCGGGAAGACGCGTTTTCCGCCTGATGGCGACGCTCGAAGAAAAAGAAAGCGACGATTCACCGGCCGCCCGTCAATGGCTGGCCAAGGCGGCCGAAACCGGTCCCGACCCGGCTTGGGTCTGCCGGCGCTGTGCTGCCTCCGTGCCCGATTGGCAGCCGCTCTGTCCGGCCTGCGACGCCTTCGATGAATTGGCGTGGACGTCGCCGGCTAGGCCGATCTTGGGCAGCCCGGCAAGTCCCGGCGCTCCCGCGGTTCCATTTTCGCCGGGTCACGCGTGATGGGACCGTGCCTGATCAAATCGTCTTGAATCAGGCGCCGAAAATCCCCGCGTAAGAAATTTCGTAACCAGTTTCTGATAAGAAATTGACGTGACGGCGATCTGGATTAGGGACGCGTTGACTCCCTTCGTCCCCGGGTCTAGAGAGAGCCGGAGCGCCGCTATTCGTGCGCGTGCGCAAACACGAGAGAGAAATGGACAGCGACCCTAGAAGCCGCATCGTTGGGACCACAGTTGCGACCCCAGCGGTGCGTTTAGAGTCCCGGACCAACCGGGTAGGGGTGCCGCGGCCTTAGGGCCCTTGGCTCGCCTGCGCCCGGGAAGACCGGCGCGACGGAGGCGAGCCCTTGTACGAAAAACTTCCGTTACTGCGGAAAAAGCTCAATGGAAAACCGCGCCGGGTGCAGCCGCGCGCGGAACGGGAAGCTTTTACCGATCCGGAAGCCACCTTGCTTGCCCTCAATTCCAGCCGCGCCGGCCTCATCGAATCGGAAGCGGCGACGCGACTCGAAGTGCAGGGACCGAACGAGGTTGCCCATGAGCGCCCGCCCGCCTGGTATCTCCAGCTTCTGACCAGCTTCAATAATCCGTTCATCATTATCCTGGTCGTGCTGGCGGTTGTTTCATTCGCAACCGGCGACAAACGTGCATTCTTCGTAATTCTGACCATGGTCGGGCTCAGCGTTTGCCTCCGCTTCTGGCAGGAATACCGCTCCGAGCAAGCGGCGGAAAAACTCAAAGCCATGGTGACCACGCGGGCGACCGTGCTCCGCCGCTCCGATGAATCGCCGGATCAGCCGCCGCTTAAACGAGAGGTCCCGATCCAAGAGCTGGTGCCGGGCGATATCGTGCAGCTTGCTGCAGGCGACATGATCCCGGCGGATGTGCGGCTGTTGTCGTCGCGCGATTTGTTCGTGAGCCAGGCGATTCTCTCCGGCGAATCGATTCCGGTCGAGAAATACGACACGCTTTCAAGCGTCGTCGGCAAATCAACCGATGGGACAAATGATGCGAACGCTGCGAAATCGTCCGCGCCATCGGCTCCTCAAATCGGAACCCTCGATCTATCGAATATTTGTTACATGGGGACCAACGTGGTGAGCGGACTGGCCACCGCCGTTGTCGTTGCGACGGGTGCCGACACCTATTTCGGATCGCTGGCCAAATCCATCGTCGGCCAGCGCGCGATGACGAGTTTCGATCGCGGCGTCAATTCGGTGAGCTGGGTGTTGATCCGGTTCATGGGCGTGATGGTGCCCGTCGTCCTGCTGCTCAACGGCTTCACCAAAGGCGATTGGGTCCAGGCGTTTTTCTTTGCCGTATCGGTGGCGGTCGGCCTCACCCCGGAAATGCTGCCGATGATCGTCTCCGCCAATTTGGCCAAGGGCGCCCTCATCATGTCGCGGAACAAGGTGGTGGTGAAGCGGCTCAATGCGATTCAGAACTTCGGCGCCATGGATGTGCTGTGCACGGACAAAACCGGCACGCTCACCCAGGACAAGATCATCCTTGAGCGGCATCTCGACGTGCACGGCAACGAAGATGTGGCGGTGCTGCGGTTGGCGTATTTGAACAGCTTGCACCAGACCGGCTTGCGCAATCTCCTCGATGTTGCCGTCTTGCGCTATGCCGCTGAATCGACGGTACTTTCCGAGCTATCAGTCTTCCGAAAGATCGACGAAATCCCGTTTGATTTCGCGCGCCGGCGGATGTCGGTGATCGTCGAAGACGACGTCAAGCGACTCATCGTCTGCAAGGGAGCGGTCGAAGAAATTCTCGCGATTTCGACCCACGCCATGAGCAAGGGCGAGATCGTGCCGCTCGACGCTTCAATCCGAAAAAAAATAAAGACCCTGACCCGAGAGTTGAATGAAGACGGGTTCCGCGTGCTCGCGGTCGCGACCAAGGAATTGCCGATCAATCACGCCGGCAGTCAATACGCGGTCGCCGACGAAAGCAAACTCGTGCTCCACGGTTATCTCGCCTTCCTCGATCCGCCGAAGGAAACCGCGCGGACGGCGATCGAGGCGCTTCGCCAGAACGGCGTCAAAACCAAGATTTTGACCGGCGACAATACGGTGGTGACGTTGAAGATCTGCCGCGAGGTGGGATTGCAGGCGGTCGAGGCGGTGCTGGGCCGTGACATCGAAAATCTGAACGACGCCGAACTTTGTAATCTGGTGGAGCGCGTCACCGTTTTCGCCAAGATGTCGCCGTTGCAAAAGGCGCGAGTCATTCAGGCTCTGCAGAAAAACGGGCACACGGTCGGGTTTTTGGGCGACGGCATCAATGACGCTCCGGCGCTGCGTGACGCCGATATCGGCATTTCCGTCGATTCCGCGGCCGATATCGCCAAGGAATCCGCCGATATCATTCTCCTCGAGAAAAGCCTTCTCGTTCTCGAACAGGGAATTATCGAGGGGCGCAAGACCTTCGGGAACATCATCAAATACGTCAAGATGACGGCGAGCTCGAATTTCGGAAACGTGTTCAGCGTGCTGGGCGCCAGCGCTTTGCTGCCGTTCCTTCCCATGCTGCCGATCCATCTGCTGATCCAGAATATGCTTTACGATATTTCGCAGACCGCGATCCCGTTCGATTCGGTGGACCGCGAATACCTGGGGAAGCCGCGCAAATGGCTTGCCAACGATATTGCGCGATTCATGATGGTGCTGGGGCCGATCAGCTCGATCTTCGATTACACGACCTTCGCCCTGATGTGGTTCGTGTTCGGGGCGAACACGCCGGCGCATCAAGCGCTCTTCCAATCGGGCTGGTTCGTCGAAGGATTGCTGTCGCAAACCCTCGTTGTCCACGCGATTCGCACTCAGAAAATTCCGTTTTTGCAGAGCCGACCCGCTCTTCCGATGCTCCTGATGACGGTGGGCATCGGCGCCGCCGGCATCTATCTGCCGTTTTCGCCGCTGGCGGCGACGATCGGACTGACGCCCCTTCCGCTCGCCTATTTCGGATGGCTCTCCGCGACCCTGGTCTGCTACTTCCTGCTCACCCAGGTGGTGAAGGCTTGGTACATGCGCCGCTTTGGCGCCTGGCTGTGACCGGGGGACGGGCACCCGGCACGTTGACGGGTATTACCGGCGGCGGTAGCTTGCCGCCGCCGGTAATACCCGAGACGGGTTTGGCAGCGACGCGGCCGGTCAGAAATTCTTAAGGATTTTCAGGTATTTGCCGGTTCGTGACGCTGCCGGAAATCGGGAGAAGCCGTTACCATCGCCGGACCGAATTCGGCGATAATGCACCAGAAGCCGCCTTAGCTCAGTTGGTAGAGCATCGCATTCGTAATGCGGGGGTCGGGTGTTCGAATCACCCAGGCGGCACCACCCCTCCTGCACACCGGATTCTTCATGGCGCCGTTAGTCTCGATCATCATCCCGTGCTTCAATCCGGGACGGATGCTCGAGATCTGTCTGTCGAGCTGTTTCGCGCAAACTCATCCCAACATCGAAATCATCCTGGTCGACAACAACTCGACCGATGACAGCCCGGCATTCGCCGAAAGACTTGGTAAGGGGCAGAAGCATCGACTGCGCGTCGTGCAGTGTGCGGAACAAGGACACACGCTTGCCCGCAATTTTGGCTTCGATCTCGCCCAAGGCCAATATATTCAATGGCTCGATGCCGATGACGCGTTTTCGCCCGAAAAGATCGAACGTCAAGTCATAGCCCTTGAAGCCAATCTCGATTCCGATATCGCTCATTGCGATTGGGAATGGCGATTTCTCCACAACGGCGAGCTGAGGGAGGTTTTGCCGTTTCCGTCGCGTCAACACCGAGATTATCTCCTTTGCATGCTGGCGAATCATTGGTCGGTGCCGCATTCCTATTTGCTGAGGCGCGACGCCGCGACACGGTTGGGCGCCTGCGGCGTCTGGGGCGCCAAAACTACGGCCGCTGCCGATCGTGAATATTTTTCGATGGCTGCGGTGATCGGCTGCCGGTTTTTGTATGTTCCCAACTGCAGCGCGACTTACAACCGCTGGTCGACGACGCAGGTTACGGGCGCCTATTCTCCGGTCAAACGAGCGCCGATCACCGCCGGCATTTATGCGAGACTGCGCGCTCAGGCAGAAAAGGAGCCGGCAGCGCGCTTCACGCCGGAGCATCGTTGGCTTCTCAATCAGGACTGGAGCCTCTATCTCCCGCCTGTTGTCAGCGATGCACTGACAAAAAATTCGGGCCTCAATGCGGCGGAAAAAAATATTTTGAGTGCGGCGGCAACTGCGTCCAATCCTCTTGTCCTTGAAGAACATGCCGCGTGTGCTGCCCTTTTTTTATGGATAAATTTGCTACGTCAATCGCCGAAAGATGCCCCAAAATCTGATACGTTGCGCCTCTTGCGGCAAGCGATCGGAATGCCATCCGCTCTCGACCCAGAAAGCGAGCGCGACGCGCTGAACATGCCCGCTCAAGTTTATCCCTATTTGTCGCCGGTTCTGATGACGGAGCGTCTCGCGATCCATCATATCCTCGTCCGATTGGCGTCGCAGGGCCTGTTGACCAAAGCTTCCGGTGCAGCGTCAGCATGAAGAGCGACTGGCGTGAAGGACGATGGACTCGGCTTTTGATCGAATAGTCGAAGAATCCGAGCCGGAATCGCAACCTCAGCAGCCTTACGCAATCAGGACCCAGGTGGTCTAAATCACGGCGCGCTTTGCGGCGAGCAATTCTTCGCAGGCGGCGATGATGGGACCGATTCCGGGACTAGGCCCTCGGGCGGCGATTTCAGCCGCAACGGCCGTCGCCCTCTCTCGCGAAGGGTTGTCGTTGGAGAAACGGCGGATGGTTTCAATTATCGCGTCTTCTTTCATTTCGCGGCGAATGGCGAACCCTACGCCAAGAGCACGCAACGAGTTGGCGATAAGCGCTTTTTCGAGGTCTCGGGGAACGACGAGTTGCGGCCGTCCGGCGCTGAGGCAGGCCTCGGTCGTTCCAAGGCTCGCATGATGTATGACGAAACTGGCTTCACGCAGCACTTCGGGCAATGGCTGTGGTTCGTCGTAGAAGGTGATTGCCGTCTTGCTGAGTGCCTCTTTGAGTCGCTGCGAGGGAGATCGGAGGAAGAGTCCGCCGGGCACACCACTCTTGGCGAGCGCCGAAAGAACGGTTGTTATGCCTGGGGCATCCGCGGCGAGGTAGGCGAAGAAGCGTGGCGAAGACGGTGGCGGCAATGGCGACAGTCGATCGGAAAGGGGCGGCAGCAATGTTTCGCGGCGCACGCCGCGGTAGGGGTCGAGCTCAGGAAAGGTGCAAGGGAAGCGCCGTTCGCAAGCAAAGATACCGGGGAGCGTTTCGGGCACCGGCGCCCTGCGCTGTCTTTGAACCTCCTTGACCACGGCCAGAACCTGTTCCTGCGCCATAATCGGCTCGATATTGCTTTGGAGGGGGGGATAAACCGGCAAATCGGCGGGTGGCGTGACGAAGCCGTTGCCGAACAGGACCGTCGGAAATCGCCCGCGGGCCGCCAAGACCAATATCGGCGCGTATTCGGAGAGAACAATATCCGGGCGTACGATCTCGAATATCGCGTCCCAGGCGCGCACCATCGCGGCGAGGTCGTTGGCATTGGCAAAACCGCTAACGGCCAAAATGTCGGAATAGGATGCTGCGGAGAACGGCCGGCCGCGCGAATTGTTTGGTGCAGGCCGCGACCAATGCGGACCTTGGAAGATGGGATAGCGCTCTTCTTTGAGCATCGGCGCGGTTTCGACCACATCGCGTAGCGACATGACAACCTGATGACCCCGCTCCGTTAGAGCGCGGGCAATAGGGCGCATTTGGGCGACATGGCCGAAGCCGCCACCGTTTTCCCAGCCCATCAGGATCTTAGCGATTTCCGGCCTCTCCAGTTTTGCTGGGATTCCGCGCCTGGTCCTAGGCGCGGGCGCGCGGCGCCTTAGCGCCGGATTTCGTGTCCGCCCTGCCCATCTCAGCCGGTGCCAGATCGCCCAGCGCCGCAATGAGCGTCGGCAATTGTTTTTCATAGGGGCGCCAGCGATCAACCGAGCTCGAATACATCGGCTGGCGCACCTGCCACGAACTGGCGGTGCGAATCGGGCGCTCGTTCTTGTGGAAGTCGAGACAACGGTCGTCCCAGTCGAGCCCGCAGAACTGAATGATCTTCCGGCTGATCTTCTCCTGATTCTCGACCAGCTCTTCGTATTGCACTTCGAGCATCGGCTTCGGCAAGACCTTGCGCCAATGATCCATGAGCCGCGCATATTGCCGGTAATATTGGCCAAGATAGTTCAGGTCGTAGGAGAACTGCTGGCCGGTCTGGAATTTATTGAAATAGCAGGACAAGCAATTGTCGAGCGGATGACGGCGGGTATGAATGAGTCGGGCGTTCGGAAACATCGCCTGAATGAACCCGGCGTGAAAGAAATTCCCGGGCATCTTGTCGGTCACATAGGGTTCGCCGTTCGACAATTTGGTGATGGCGTCAAGATAGCGCCTGGCGCCTTCCTTGAGCGCCGGCTCGGTCGTGAGCGCCATGCATTGCGGAAATGGCTTGTTGGTTTTCAGGATTTGCGGAAATGCGCGCACGATATTCTTGATATCGTCGAGCTCCCCGGCACCGAAGACCTTCGGATGGCTGGAGATGATTTGCTCCACCAGCGTGGTGCCGGAGCGGATCATGCCGATGATGAAGATCGGCTTTGCCGAGGGATCGCCCCAGCCGGCGCATTTCTTGAAAAACTCCGGCGTGAAGGTCTCGATCATATCGGTGACGAAATCGGCGTGCTTCTTGGCGTCGAAATCCTCGTGCATGATCTCGTTGCCTTGCCGGTAGTTCTCGAAGGACTTCTCGTAGTCGCCCTGGTCTTCATAAATGCGCCCCAGCGCAAAGAATGCGGCGCAGCGCTCGCCCGAAGGAAGGTTCTTACGCTCCAAAAGTTTCTCCAGCGATTCCGCGCTGGCTTGGTCGTCGTCTATTTTCTTTTGGCGCGACAGGGCGTCATAGGCCGGCGCGAAATCCGGGCGCAAGACCAAGGCTTTTTCGAAATGCCGCGAGGCGTCGTCGATCTTGCCGAGCTGCTGGAGGATATGGCCGATGCCGTGATGAGCTTCGGCAAAGCCGGGGTTGAGCTCAAGTGCTGCTTCGTAGCAGGCGATCGCGTCCTCGAGCTTGCCCAACATTCCATAAGCGTTGCCGAGCGAATACTGAACCCGGTAATGGCGCGGCACGAGTTCCAGGCACTTGCGGTAGGCGTCGACCGCCAAATCCGCACGCTCCAGCTTCATATAGGCGTTGCCCATGTTCTGATAGGCATTGGCATGATCCGGACGGATCGCCAGCGCGCGCTTGTAAAAGATGACGGCCTCGTTGGCCTGGTTCAATTGCGCGAGAACGATGCCAAGATTGTTCAGCGCATTGGCATGGCGGGGATTGATCGCCAATACCTTCTCGAAACAGGTTCGCGCCTCTTCGTTCTTGCCCATTTTGGCAAGGGAGGTGCCGAGATTGTTGTGGCTTTCGGGGTCGTCGGGCGCCAGCTGGATGGCGCGGCGGTAACAATCGGCGGCGGCCTCGAGCCGGCCCATCTTCTCGAATTCCGCGCCCATGTCGTTGTGGGCCGCGGCTGGATTTGCCGCCGGCTGACCCGACTGGCCATTGCCGGTTTTGGCGGCCTGGAGTGCTGGATCGCCGCCGGCTGGTCCGGCACCTGGTGCGGTCCCCGGCGTGCCTTGAGCGGTCGGTTGCTTTTCGTCCATTGCGTCTCTCCTAAGTCCCCGGGCGGAAAGGCCGGCCAGTTTACCGGCAAAGGGTAAATCAAATCTATCGATCTAGGCGCCGGGCCGGACGGTGGCCGGCCGGGGGCCGGACGGGCCGATCGGGCCGGGCCGCGCCCCATTTCCCGCTGCTAGAGCATGTCCCGTTTCGTCGGAACACCGTCTCGTAAGCGCTGCCCGTAAACCGCGATAAATCCCTCCCCCCTTGCGGGGGAGGATTAGGAGGGGGGTCGAGGGAAGGTAAGCGCTGTTCTGGCCCCACCTTTCACGAAGCAAGCTGATGATGGAATGTCCGTGCTCTGAAGGGAGCTTGGACATATGTCGGATACAGTGCGTTTGCACGTGTCTAACCCGGCCGAGGTGCCGGCTCGGCGGATCGAGGTATTTACGGGAGTGGGGCGTCGCCGCCATTGGTCGGCGGAGGAGAAGGCCGCGATTGTCGCGGAGAGCTACAGCTCTGGCGATACGGTGTGCGGGGTTGCTCGCCGGCATGGGCTGACGCACTCGCAGCTGTTTGCCTGGCGAAGGCTGGCGCGCGGTGTTGTTGCGAGGGGTGAAGGCGCGGCATCGCCCCTGTTCGTGCCGGCGGTTGTGGAAAAGCCGATGCCATCGCCAGAAAGCGAATATCCGAATCGCGATCCTCGTCCGGCGCGCAAATCCGGCCACGCACCCGGTATTGTTGAAATCGAGATTGACGGCGTGACGGTCCGGGTTGGACGCGGCGCGGAAGCGAAGACGATTGCGGCAGTGATCCGTGCCTTGAAGGCCGGCTGGTGATCGGTCCTACGGGTGCGGTCCGGGTCATGGTGGCGACGAAGCCTGTCGATTTCCGCAAGGGAGCAGAGGGTCTCGCTGCTTTGGTGCGCGAGGACATGAAGGCCGACCCCTTCTCCGGCACGGTCTATGTGTTCCGCGCCAAGCGGGCGGATCGCGTGAAGTTGGTCTTCTGGGATGGCACCGGCGTGTGCCTGTTTGCCAAGCGGCTCGAAGACGGTGAGTTCCGCTGGCCGAAAGTGCAAGACGCCGTGATGCGGCTCTCGGCTGCACAGCTGTCAGCGCTATTGGAAGGGCTCGACTGGCGACGCGTGCATGAGATGCGAGAGACGTCGGTGCCAACGCAGCCGAGCTGATCTGCGACAAAGTGAATCAGCGTCATGCTTGTGCTCGCCAGACGCTGAACGATCTTGTCTAATCGTGGCCATGACGATCATGGCCGACGCGCTTCCCGACGATCCCGGCACGCTCAAGGCGATGCTGCTGGTGGAGCGGGCCCGAGCCGATCGTCTCGAACAGATCATCAAGGAGATGCAGCGTCATCGCTTCGGCCGGCGCGCCGAGACGCTGCCGGAAGATCAGCTGCTTCTGGGGCTCGAAGACGTCGAGCAGGTCGAAGCTGCCGATGAGGCCGCGGCGGAACAAGCCGCATCTTCCGAGCGGAAGACCCGTGCTGCGAAGCGCCGCGCGAACCGGGGATCGCTTCCGGCCCATCTGCCGCGCATCGAGATGATTGTCGATATCGACGATCATGCCTGCCCGTGCTGCAAGAACGGGCTGCATCGCATTGGCGAGGACACGAGCGAGCGGCTGGACATCGTGCCGGCGCAGCTGCGCGTCCTGGTGATCCGTCGCCCCAAATACGCTTGTCGGACGTGTGAGGACGTGGTGGTCCAGGCTCCTGCGCCGGCGCGGTTGATCGAAGGCGGACTGCCGACCGAGGCGGCGGTCGCCCAGGTCCTGGTCTCCAAATACGCCGATCACTTGCCGCTCTACCGCCAGGCCCAGATCTACGCCCGTCAGGGCATCAATCTCGATCGTTCAACCTTGGCCGATTGGGTCGGTCGCGCGGCCTGGCATCTTCGCCCGGTGCACGAGCGGCTGCTCGCGAAGCTGAAGGAATCGGCCAAGCTGTTCGCCGACGAGACGACGGCACCCGTGCTCGATCCCGGACGCGGGCGAACGAAGACCGGGCAGTTCTGGGCCTACGCGCGCGACGATCGCCCCTGGGGCGGCGCCGATCCGCCCGGCGTGGCTTACGTCTACGCGCCCGATCGCAAGGCCGAGCGTCCGATTGCCCATCTCGCTGGCTTCAAGGGTGTGCTGCAGGTCGACGGCTATGGCGGCTATCGTGTCCTCGCCGAACGCGGCAACGTCGCGCTCGCCTTCTGCTGGTCGCATGTGCGCCGCCGCTTCTACGAGCTCGCAGCCGCCGGCCCCGCACCGATTGCCACCGAGATGCTCGAACGCATCGCCAAACTCTACGCCGTCGAGAGCGACATCCGCGGCCGCCCCGCCGATGAGCGCCGCGCCGTTCGACAGGAGAAAAGCCGGCTCATCCTCGACGATCTCGAACCGTGGCTGCGCGCGAAGCTCGCGCTGATCAGCCAAAAGACGAAGCTCGCCGAGGCGATCCGCTACGCTCTGTCCCGCTGGGAAGGGCTCAGCCGCTTCGTCGATGACGGGCGCATTGAGATCGACAGCAATGTTGTCGAGCGCGCCATCCGCCCAATCGCATTGAACCGAAAGAATTCTCTTTTTGCCGGCTCCGATGGTGGCGGTGAACACTGGGCGATCATCGCCTCGCTGATCGAAACCTGCAAACTCCGCGGTGTCGATCCACAGGCTTATCTCGCCGACGTCATTACCAAGATCGTCAACGGATATCCCAACAGCAAGATCGACGATCTCCTGCCGTGGGCCTATCCCGCCGCACCCATCCTCAAGGCCGTGGCCTGAGAACAGCGCTTACGAGGGAAGGCTAGCAAGCCGCAAAAATCGCCGCCGCATTCAAAGCATCACCCCCCTCTTGCGAAAACCAAGGCTTTGCTCCTGCCTTCGCTCCTACGGAGCTTCGGTAAGGCAAATCGTAAAGCCGGGTTTTCGCTTCCTCCCCCGCAAGGGGGGGGGGGAGGAATGATTCCGACTTGATCGGATACCGCAAAAAAGCGGGGATCCCCCAAAAGCTTGGGGCCGGCTCCTTGCGGAAGCCGGCCCCGGGGTTGTGCGCCCTGCCCGGTCGATTTCGACCGGTTTTTGGCCCGCCGTTAGGAGGCGGTGGCGATTTGCAGGTGGGCCGCCGTGGCTTCCTGGTCGATGCCGCCGCCATTGATTATCCCAAGGTCGGTGGTAACGGCCGCCGTCGCGGTGTCGATGTGTGCCGCACCCGTGGTCACCCCGTTCAACTGCACCGAAGAGCCGTTGGCGAAGTTGATCGTGGTGTTGACGCCGCTATCGGTAACATTCGAGATCGACTGCGCCAGGTCGTCCAGCAGGCTCGCGAAGTCGGTGGCGCCGGCATGCTGATCGACCACGTGGTGGAAGCTCAGCACGTTGTTGGCCTCGCTGTAGTCGGTGATGACATCGTTGCCGTCATTCGCCCCCGGCGCATTGTTGCTATGGAGGTCGAAGCTGAAGGTGTCGTTGCCGCCGCCGCCGGTAAGGGTGTCGTTGCCGGCGTTGCCGGTGAGCAGATCGTCACCTGCGCCGCCGCTCAAGAAGTTGGCGGTGCTGTCGCCGGTGATCGTGTCGTTGAAGTCCGAACCGATGACGTTCTGGATGTGGCTGAGGGTGTCATCGCCGGCGCCGAAGTTATCGGTGACGCCGAAATGGTGGGCCGTGCCCGCACCTAGATCGACATTGACCTTCTCCTGATAATCCACCGTGTTGTTGCCGGTGCCGCCATCGAGCGAGTTGTTGCCCAAACCGCCGTCCAAGGTGTCGTCGCCGCCGCCGCCGAGCAGCGTATCGTTGAACAGCGTGACGTTGTCGCCGACGACTGTGGCATTGATCTCCCAATCTTTGTTGGTATCGCCGATCAGCCAATCGTTGCCGGCGCCGCCGATGAGAAGGTCGGAGCCGAGAACCACGCTGCCGTCCGAGTGGATGTCCACATTGAACAGGCTGCCCGAGAGCGAAGCATCGCCGATCAACGTCCCGTCGCCGGTGATGGTGTCGTCCATCACGTGGATGTTGGCGGAGCCGCTGTCATTGATGTTGACGTTCAGCGTCTCGTTGTAGTTGCCGGTCATCACCACGTCACCGACGATGGTGTTATCGCCGCTGCCGGCGGTGATGGTGTCGTCCATCGCCGTGAACGTGTTCCCGGAGATGTCGCCGTTCCCGGTGTTGTCGATGTTCACGGTGACGGAGGCGGTTTCCCCTTCGGAGAAGCCGTTGCTCGCCAGGAGAACGTCGCCGACGATGTAGTTGTTGCCATTGCCCGCCGTGATGCCGTCGTTCCATGCGCTGAAGACGTTGTTAAAGGCATCGTCTCTGAGTGCGGTGTTGGCCGTATTGGCGAGTGCCAGCGTCACGTCGTTGGAACCGGTATAGCCATTGTTGTAGTCGTTAATGTTCATCGACGCCGCGACATCGCCGACGATGGTGTTGTCGCCGCTGCCGGTCACCGTGATCGTGTCGTTGAACGCATCGAAGGTGTTGTTGCTGGCGCTGCCGCTCTGGCTTGCCAGGTCTTTGATGCTGAGGTCGATCTGGTTCAGATCGTTGTGATTGTAGCCGTAGCCGGAGATCGACATCTGAGCCGCAACGTCGCCAGCGACAAAGTTATTCCCGTCGCCTGCGGTGAGGACGTCGTCATAGACCGTGAAAGCGTTGCTGTTGGCGAAAGCATGATTCTCGCCACCGATAGCCTGGTTACCGACGCCTAGATCGATCGCGTTGGTGTTACAGGCCGTGCCGCCGACATCGTAGATAAACATGCCGCCGGAATGACCGCCGCCGTGGAGGCCGGATGCGGCAGCGGCCGCGACATCGCCGACCAGGATGCTGCCGCCGTAGGCCCCCGAATCGCCGGCCGTGATCGTATCGTTGTAGGCGACGAAGCTGTTGTTGTTGGCTTCGGCATCCACACCCGACTTGCCGGTAAAGGCCCCATTTTCGGCACCAAGCTGGATCTCGTTGAGGTTCTTGGGATCGACGTAGTAATTGGCCGATACCGAGATGGCCATTGCCGTGGCCCACACATCGCCGACCATCGTGTCATCGCCGCCGGCAGCCGACATGCTGTCGTTGAACACATTGAAGTCATTGCTGCTGGCCGTCGCCGCGAAGTGCGCCCCGGTCCCAGAGCATCCGATCGTATCGTTGGCACTATTCGCCGCCGAAAGTTCGATCTTGTTGACGTTGTGAGCGTCGCTGAAGCCATGGCTCTGGATGAACATCCCGTTGCTGCCGCCTTCACTGAAGGGACTGCCCACCAGCACATCGCCGGCCATGGCGTCGTGGCCGGTAGTGCCGGTGTCGGTCATCACGTCGTTATAGGCGTTGAAGCTGTTGCCATCGGCATGGGCATTGCTGCCGGTCGCGTGGTTCGCGGCCCCAAGCTCGATCTTGTTGAGATTGAACGTGTGACCGGTATCGCCGGAACTGCCGTTAGCATTTGCCGAGCCGGCAAAAGCCGCCGCCTGCATATTCACCGCCCAGACATCGCCGACCATAATGTTTTCACCGGAGCCGGCCGCCGACACGGTGTCGTTATAGGCGATGAAGGTGTTGTCGTTGGCCGTGGCGCCCGCCGCTTCCGGTCCGGTCAAGGCCTCGACGTGGAACGCCTGGGCCGAATTGGAGACGCCGAGCGCGATCTTGTTGACGTTGCAAACGTCGCCAGCCTGAGCCGAAGCGTGGCCATCAGAGGTGTAACTATAACCACTGCCCACGGCAACGCCGCCATAAGCCGTGGCGCTGCCGCCCGTGCCTTCGGCGAACATGCTGTTGACGTAAACGTCGCCAGCCATGTGGTCGAAACCGGCACCGGCCGCCAGCAAGTCGTTGCCGACATTGATGACATTGAGATCGGCATGGGCAAAGCCAACGCCGCCGTATTCGCCGCCGTCAAACCTTGCACCATTCTTCGCGGCAAGACCGATGTAGTTCAGGTTATGGACACCACCGCCCTGGGCCGTGGCATTGCCGCCATAGGCCGCGCCATAGGGTGATTTGAGCGGATCGCCGCCATAGGCCGCGCCGCCGAAGGCATAGGCGTTGCCGCCGTGGCCGATCGCCTGCATCTCGCCGGTGACCGCAACATCGCCGGCCATCCTGTTGTCCGAGCCGGTCGCCGATATGATGTCATTGAAGGCGTTGATGGTGTTGCTGTCGGCCGATGCCGGGCTGCCGTTGAAGGCATGGGCGTAATTGCCGGCCGCCAAGTTGACGCTGTTCGTCACATAGGCATTGCCGCCATGGGCATAGGCCCCGCCGCCATAAGCAGCCCCGCCTGCGCCGGCTGCACCGGCTGCACCATTATTAAGGGCCACTGAGAAGATGATCGGGCCGCCGCTGCCGGAAACGCCGGCACTGCCGCCTGAGCCGCCCGCACCGCCTTGACCGCCAGCACCGCCGTAAGCCGCGCCGCCATTGGCTGTGGCAGTGCCGCCAGTGGCGGAGCCATCCATATTCACCACCAGCACGTCGCCGACCAGCGTGTTGTCGCTGCCCGTCGTCGACAGGGTGTCGTTGTTGGCATTGATGGTGTTGTTGCTGGCGTCCGCGGCGATGGCCTGGTTGTAGGCCGAAAGACCGACGAAGTTGTCGGCGGTGCCGTCGCCGCCATTGGCGCAAGCAAAGCCGCCATGGGCAGCGCCGCCCGTACCACCCGTGCCGCCGTCGCCGCCAGCGCCGCCCAATCCGGCCGCGCCGCCATAGGCATTGCCGTCGGAGCCGGAAGTGGCCGAACCGCCGGTGGAGGAAGCACCGCCGCCGAACCCGCCATAAGCCGCACCGCCATTGCCGCCATTGCCGCCTTGGCCGCCTTGGCCGCCGGTGCCGCCGGTGCCGCCATAGGCAGCGCCAGCAGTCGCAACGGCATCGCCGCCATGAGCCTGGTTATCCATCGAGGCCTTGACGTCGCCGACCAAGGTGTTACCGCCGCCATAAGCGCCGGTGGACACCAGGGAGTCGTTGAAGGAATTGATCGTGTTGAAGTCGGCCGCAAGACCGTGATCGGCGGAGTTGTACGCCGACAGCGATAAGTGGTTTTCGGAGTACGCGCTGCCGCCATTGGCATGAGCGTTGCCGCCGGTGGCTTCACCGCCAACTCCGCCGGTGCCGCCGACTCCGCCGGTGCCGCCATGGCCGCCAGCGCCGCCATAGGCACTGCCGCCATTGCCGCCTAGCGCGTTGCCGCCGGTGCCGTTATAGGCATGGCCGTCGGTGCCAGTGGTACCGCCATAAGCATAGCCGCTCTGTCCTTGGTCGCCGGGAACACCATTGCCGGTGGTGCCGGCGTTGCCATGGAAAGAGCCACCGTACCCGGTCTGAAGGCCGGTGCCGCCGCCGCCATAGGCGCCGCCGGTAGCACTGCCGCCATTACCGCCGAGTCCGCCAAAAGCGAGACCGCCAGCGCCGCCGGTGCCGGCAGTGGCCGTGCCGCCTAGGCCGCCATGCGCCGTGCCGCCTGCGCCGCCATAAGCCGCCGCGCCATTGCCGCCATTACCGCCGAGCCCGCCATAGCCGCCGGTGCCGCCGGTGCCGCCATGGGCAGCGCCGCCCGTGGCGCTGGCAAAGCCGCCGGATGCACTGCTGTGGATTTGGACGTTGGCGTCGCCGATCAGCGTGTTATCGCTGCCGCTGGTCGTCGCGGTATCGCTATAGGCAGTGATGGTGTTGTTGTTGGCCGAAGCGCCGTTGTCCGCCGCGTTGAAGGCCGTGAGATCGATCGAGCTGCTGTGATAGCCAGATCCCCCGTTTGCGGTCGCTTCGCCGCCGGTGACCGAACCGCCGACTCCGCCGGTGCCGCCCTGGCCGCCATCGCCGCCGGCCGCGCCGGCGCCGCCGTAAGCACTGCCGCCATTGCCGCCCGTGGCGTTGCCGCCGGTGCCGCCATAAGCATTGCCGCCGATGCCGCCGATGCCGCCATGAGCATTACCGCCGGTGCCGCCGGTGCCGCCAAGAGCATTGCCGCCATTGCCGCCAGCGCCGCCATAGGCGCCACCGTAATTACCGATGGAAAGTGCATCGCCGCCCGTGCCGCCGGTGCCGCCCGTGGCATGGCCGCCGATGCCGCCGGTGCCGCCATAAGCAGTGCCGCCAAGGCCGCCGGTGCCGCCGAAGGCATTACCGCCGTTGCCGCCGGTGGCATCGCCGCCAGCTGCGCCAAAGGCAGCGCCGCCGAAGCCGCCATCGCCGCCGGTGCCGCCAAGCCCGCCGGTGCCGCCCTGGCCGCCGGTGGCATCGCCGCCGGTTGCGTAGGCCGAACCGCCGGACACGCCGCTGTTGATATGGACGTTGACGTCGCCGATCAGCGTGTTGTCGCTGCCGCCGGTCGTCATCGTGTCGTTGTAAGCGTTGATGGTGTTGCTGTTGGCCGAAGCGCCGTAATCCGCGGCGTTAGAAGCCGAGAGATTGACGTGGTTATACAGATCGGCTTTGCCGCCGTCGGCGGTCGCCGCGCCGCCGGTGACCAAACCGCCGTCGCCGCCCGTGCCGCCCTGGCCGCCGGTGCCGCCAAGAGCGCCGTCGCCGCCATGGGCCGTGCCGCCAATGCCACCATGAGCATCGCCGCCGATGCCGCCATAGGCACTGCCGCCGATGCCGCCGGTGCCGCCATGAGCAGTGCCGCCGGTGCCGCCGGTGCCGCCAGATGCATTGCCGCCATTGCCGCCGGCGCCGCCATAAGCATTAGCGGTAAAAGCCGTAACCGTCGAATTGCCGCCATTGCCGCCGGTGCCGCCCGTGGCGCTGCCGCCGGTGCCGCCGGTGCCGCCAAAAGCAGTGCCGCCGAGCCCGCCGGTGCCGCCATGAGCAGTGCCGCCGTCGCCGCCCGTGGCGCTGCCGCCGGCGCCGCCATAGGCCGCCCCGCCGTTACCGCCGGTATTGCCATTGCCGCCATAGCCGCCGGTGCCGCCGCTGGTGCCATCCTGGTGGCCAAAGGCATTGCCGCCGATGGCGTTAGCCGAACCGCCGCTGACGAAGCCGCCATTGTTGTAACCGCCGATCGAGACGTTGACGTCGCCGATCGCGGTGTTGCTGCCATTCGTGCCGGTGACGATGCTGTCGTTATGGGCGTTGATGACGTTGTTGTCGGCCGTAGCGTTAAAGGCCGCGTAGTTGCCTGCGGTTAGATCGACGCCGTTGTTACCCTCGGCGTATCCGCCGCCGGCATAGGCACTGCCGCCCAAGGCGCCGCCGCCTTGGCCGCCGGTGCCGCCCAGGCCGCCGTCGCCGCCAGCAGAGCCGTTGCCGCCCGTAGCATCGGCGCCGTTGCCGCCTAGGGCGTCG
The DNA here is from genome assembly GCA_041479345.1 of Alphaproteobacteria bacterium. Taxonomy (GTDB): domain Bacteria; phylum Pseudomonadota; class Alphaproteobacteria; order DATDPM01; family DATDPM01; genus DATDPM01. The sequence goes on along the minus strand of JBGOXX010000021.1, from coordinate 1,617 downwards.
CCGCCGGTGCCGCCCGTGGCAAAGCCGCCGGTATTGCCGGTAAGGCCAGTCGCATCGCCGCCGGTGCCGCCTTGGCCGCCGAAAGCATCGCCGCCGGCGCCACCGCCGTAGCCAGTAGCAGTAACAGTGTCGCTACCGGCACCGGTAACATTAACATCGCCGCCATTGCCGCCGGCGCCGCCGACGATGGATCCGCCGGTGCCGCCGGTGGTGCCCGTTTGGTCGAGGACCGGGTTGCCTTGGCTCGCATAGGCATCGCCGCCGGTGCCGCCGTGAGCCGCGCCGCCGAAGCCGCCAATGGCCGAACCGCCATTGCCGCCGATGCCACCGGTGCCGCCGGTACCGCCGGTGCCGCCCTGGCCGCCATAGGCCGCGCCCGCGAAGGCATAGGCATTACCGCCGATCGCCACGCCGCCACTTTGTTCGCAGGTGGCGAATTGCATCGTGGCATTGATGTCGCCGACCACAAAGTTGTCGTCGCCGGTGGTCACGATCGTGTCGTTGAACGCATTGATGGTGTTGAAGCTGGCGCTGCCGCCGTCGATCGCGCTGTTGAACGTGCTGAGATTCACCGCATTGTCGTAATGCGCCGATCCGCCCTGGGCATTGGCATAACCGCCCTGGGCATAACCGCTCTGGGCATTGTCGCCAGCGCCGCCGGTGCCGCCGCCGTAACCGTTGCCGCCGGCCAAAGGCGCGTCCAAGCCGGTGACGGACAAGGGCGAAGCGTCGGTGCCGTGAGCCGATCCGCCATTCTCGCCACTGGCGCCGCCACTGGCGCCGTCATAGCCCGTGGCACTGACGCCATTGCTGCCTTGAATCGGGCCTGAAGCGTTTTCGCCAGCATGGCCGTTACCGCCTTCGCCGCCGGTGCTGTAATTATTACCGGCATAGGCGTTGCCGGCGAACGCATGGGCATTGCCGCCGTAAGCCGCGGCAGTCATGACCGCATTGACGTCGCCGACAACGTGATTGTCGTCGCCGCTGACGCTGATGGTGTCGTTGCCGCCAATGATGGTGTTGTTGTCGGCCGAGCCGCCATAGGCCGCGTTGCCGACACTAAAGTATATGGCGTTCGACGCGGTCGCGTCATGGCCGGTCGCGTAGGCGTTGCCGCCGAAAACAGTGTCTTCGCAGGTGTAGGCGTTATTCTCTCCGCCGACGCAAGTGCTCTCGGCGGTCGCATTCGCCGACATGTGGGCATTGACGTCGCCGACAATGGTGTTGCTGTCGCCGCCGGTCGCGATGCTGTCGTTAAAGGCGTTGATGGTGTTGCCATCTGCCGAGGCTGAGCGCCCAGCTTTGTTCTCGGCCGTCATGTCGATCTGGTTCCCGGCGAAATTTGCCGTTCCAGTACCGGCCGAAGCGTTCATCGAAGCGTTGACGTCGCCGACGATGGTGTTATCGCCGAAGCCATCGGTCGTCGTAATCGTGTCGTTGAAGCCGTTGAGGACGTTGCCGTTGGCCTGCGCCCCTTCGCCAAACGCGGCATTGCCGACCGACGGGCCGATGAAATTGCTGGCGTGATTGTCGCCGCTGCCGTGCGCGTTAGCGTCCATATTGGCGTTGACGTCGCCGACGATGGCGTCGAAGCCGCCGATGGCCGCAATGACGTCG
>JBGOXX010000020.1:0-21737 GCA_041479345.1 Alphaproteobacteria bacterium | reverse complement strand
TTGCCGGAAGCCGATTCCGCCGGCGAAGAGGAAGACATCGAACCCCTCGACATCGGCGAAGATGCGACCGACGACGGCTAGTCGCGATTCATGTTCGATATCGGCTGGACCGAACTCCTCCTGATCGCGATCGTCGCGATCGTTTGCATCGGTCCCAAGGACCTGCCGATCGTCTTGCGCACCCTGGGCAAGATGGCGCGGAAGGCGAGGGGCCTTGCCCGCGAATTCCAAGCCAGCGTGGAAGAAGTGATTCGCGAAACCGAACTCAGCGAGGCGCGCAAGGAAATCGACAACGCCAAGCGGCTCGTCAGCCTCGATGACGCGCCGGCAATCGGCGAACAAAAACCTGCAACCTCATCATTAGCGGCCGCCCCCGCGAATAGGCCGGAGCCTCCCAGCGATCCGAAGCCCTGAGTCATGAGCGACGATATCAACGACCGGAAAATGCCGCTGCTCGACCACATCATCGAGCTGCGCAACCGGCTGATCTACGCGATCGTCGCATTCTTCGTCGCCTTCGCCGTCTGCTACTACTTCGCCGACCACATCTTCGCGTTTCTGTTGAAGCCGCTGGCCGATGCCATGCAGAACGAGACCAACCCGCATGTCATCTACACCAATCTCACCGAGCTCTTCGTCACCTATATCAAGGTCGCGGCGTTCGCGGCTCTGTTCGTCTCGTTCCCGATCGTCGCCGCTCAAATATGGATGTTCGTGGCACCGGGTCTTTACAAGAACGAGCGGGGCGCCTTTCTTCCCTACTTGTTTGCAACGCCGGTTCTTTTCTTTCTCGGCGGGTCGCTGGTCTATTACGTGGTCATGCCGCTCGCGTGGAAATTCTTTCTCAGTTTCCAAACGCCCGCCGGCCCCGGCGGAGTAGCCATCCATCTCGAAGCCAAGGCCAACGAATATCTGTCCCTGGTTATGACCTTTATCTTCGCTTTCGGCCTGTGCTTTCAGTTGCCGATTCTGCTGACGCTGCTGGCGCGGGTGGGATTGATCAGCTCCGCTACGCTGACATCAAAACGGCGCTACGCAATCGTCATCATTTTCATCGCCGCGGCGTTCCTGACGCCGCCCGACGTATTGAGCATGATCAGCCTCGCGCTCCCGCTCCTGCTGCTCTACGAAATCTCGGTTCTGGCCGTGCGCTTGGTCGAGCGGCGCGCGCAGCAGGCGCAAGGGCAAGCCACGCCAGGGACAGAATAGTAGACGTCTCGCGCCCGCGCGCCGTATAACCCTGGCCAAAGCGGAATAACGCCATGCTCGATATCAAATGGATTCGCGAGAACGGAGCGGCTTTCGACGCCGGACTCGCGCGCCGCGGATTGCCGCCGCAATCGCCGGCGGTTCTTGAACTCGACTCCCGCCGCCGCGCCGCGCAAACTTCGACGCAGGAGCTTCAGCAACGCCGCAACGAAGCCTCCAAGAAAATCGGCCACGCCAAAGCGAAAGGCGAAGACGCCGCCCCGATCATGGCCGAAGTCGCCGAACTCAAAGACAAGCTCCAGGCGATGGAGGAGGACGAAAAGCGCATCGGCGAAGAATTGGACGCGATGCTGGCCCAGATTCCGAATATTCCCGCTCCCGATGTGCCTGACGGCCGCGACGAATCCGCCAATAAAGTCCTTCGCAGCGTCGGCGAAAAACCGAAATTCGATTTCGCGCCGAAGGAGCATTTCGATATCGGGGCGCCGCTGGGCATGGATTTCGAGCGCGCGGCGAAGATTTCCGGTGCAAGATTTGTTGTCTTAAAGGGCGCGTTAGCGCGCCTCGAACGCGCGCTGGCCGCCTTCATGCTGGATATCCATACCGGGGAATTCGGCTACACCGAAGCCTATGTGCCGCAGCTCGTCCGCTCGGAAGCCTTGTTCGGCACCGGCCAGCTTCCGAAATTCGCCGAAGATCTCTTCCGCACGACCAATGATTTCTGGCTCATTCCGACCGCCGAAGTGTCGCTGACCAATCTGGTGGCCGACGAGATTCTGGATGAGGCGGCCTTGCCGCTGCGCTTTACCGCGCTCACCTCGTGCTTCCGTTCGGAAGCCGGCGCTGCGGGCAAAGACACCCGCGGCATGATCCGGCAGCATCAATTCGACAAGGTCGAGTTGGTCTCGATCGCCCATCCCGATCATTCCGAAGACGAGCATCAGCGCATGACGAAATGCGCCGAAGAAATTCTCAAGCGCCTGGAATTGCCCTACCGCGTCATCGTGCTGTGCACCGGCGATATGGGATTTTCCGCGCAAAAGACCTACGACATCGAAGTCTGGCTGCCGGGGCAAAACGCCTATCGCGAGATTTCCAGCTGCTCCAATTGCGGGGATTTCCAGGCCCGGCGGATGAAGACGCGCTTCCGGTCCAAGACCGAGAAGGGGAACCGCTTTGTCCACACGCTCAATGGATCGGGGCTGGCGGTCGGGCGCACCCTCATTGCCGTGCTCGAGAATTATCAGCGCCAAGACGGATCGGTGGCGATTCCCCATGCGCTTCGCCCCTATATGGGCGGAATGGATGCCTTGACGCCCCCGGGGACGCCTCGTGCCTGACGCCATCAACCTCGCCAAGGCGCGCATTCTCGTTACCAATGACGACGGGATTCATGCGCCGGGCATCGCCGTTCTCGAAAAGGCGGCGCGTAAACTTTCTTCCGATGTCTGGGTGGTCGCCCCCGAAACCGAGCAAAGCGGGGCCAGCCATTCCCTCACGCTGCAGCGCCCGCTGCGAATCCGCAAATTGGCGCCGCAACGCTTTGCGGTCGATGGAACCCCCACCGATTCGGTTCTGCTTGCAATCAATCAAATCCTCGCTGGCCGCAGGCCGGATCTGGCGCTCTCCGGTATCAATCGTGGTGGAAACCTGGCCGAAGACGTGACGTATTCCGGAACGGTGGCCGCGGCGATGGAAGCAACCCTGCTTGGCGTTCCCGCCATCGCGCTCAGTCTTTTGGCCGAGAATGACGAGAACGCGAAATGGCAGACCGCCTCGCGGCATTTCGCCAAGGTCGTACGCAGCGTCTGCGCCGTCGGCTGGCCGGCCAATGTTTTCATTAACGTCAATTTTCCCGATGTCGCGCCGGAAAAGATCAAAGGCATCCGGGTGACGACCCAAGGCCAGCGCAAAATCGGCGACGAGCTGCTGGAGCGTGAAGATCCCCGCGGCCGGAAATATTATTGGATCGGCGCCATGCGCATGGAAGGTACCGGCAAGCAGGGCACCGATCTCGCCGCGATCAACGCCGGCGCCATCTCGGTGACGCCGCTTTATCTCAGCCTCACCCATCAGTCCTCTCTCCGCAAACTCCGGGAAAAGCTCAAATGACCGGCGAGCCCCGCAAGATCCGCTTCGTCATGGGCCTGCGCGGCGCCGGCATATCCGACACCAGGGTCTTGGCGGCGATGGAACGCACGCCGCGCGAGCTCTTCGTTCCGCCGCAATTCCACGACAAGGCCTATGACGACATCACGCTGCCCATCGGGGCGGGACAAACCTTGAGCGCGCCCGCGGTCGTCGGATTGATGACTCAGGCTCTCGATCTGAACGAATGGATGAAGATTCTCGAAGTCGGCACCGGATCGGGTTATCAGACCGCCGTGCTATCGAAGCTCTGCCGCCGGGTCTATACGGTCGAGCGGCATCGCCAACTCCTCCACGAAGCCGAGAAGCGATTCAAACAACTGGCCTTGCACAACATCACGGCCTGGATTGCCGACGGCAATGGCGGCTGGCCGCAGCAAGCGCCGTTTCAAAGAATCCTGGTCACGGCGGCGGCACCGGAGATTCCCCAGACGCTCCTCGATCAACTCGGCGTCGGCGGGATCATGGTGCTGCCGACCGGACCCCAGCATGGCGAGCAAATTCTCACCCGCGTGCAGCGCCGGGAGGAGGATTTCGCCGTCGAATCCCTGGGCCCGATTCGATTCGTGCCGCTGACCGCCGGACGGGTCTCCTAGCCGGTCCGAAGACCCCGATTTGCAGTTTCCGCGGTAAAAGCGTAGATTCTTCTGCCATGAATCGCGTTCCAATCATTTTGGCGGTCATGGGAGTCCCTCTCTGGGGCTGCATGCAGGCGAGTCCTCCGGGCTCCGCCATGTCGGATTCCCTAACCGAAATTTCATTGCCAACCGCGCCGCACACCTCGTCGCGAATCGAATCGACCGAGCTGCCGGCGCCGGTCGCCAAGCCTCTGACGCCGATTCTGCGGTCCTCTGCCGTCGAAACCGTGACGACGGTTGGCCCGCGCGATACCCTCTATACGGTCGCCCGCGCGCACAACGTCCCCATTCGCGACCTCATTCAATGGAACGGGCTCGACGCGCCCTATGACCTGAAGCCGGGTCAGGTGCTTCGCCTGCCGCCATCCCAGGATCATGTGGTCGCGTCGGGGGAAACCGTCTACAGCGTTTCGCGCCGCTACAATGTGGACATGACGGAGCTGGTGCGAACCAACGACATCGCACCGCCTTACGCGATCGCCAACGGTCAGCATCTCAAGCTTCCGCCGCCAACTCTCAGTAACGCGCCGGCCAGTCTTCCGCCCAAAGGCAACGCACCGACGAATGCCGCCGCAACGGCGGCGCCGCCGCCTTCACCGGCAACAATGGCTTCAGCGCCCCATGGTTCGACCGGCACGTCGGTCGCCGAAGTTCCGCTGCCGCCGCCCGAGTCCGCTTCGCCAAAAGCCGTGCCGCAAAATTCGCCGGCGGTTCAATCAACCGTTCAGCCGGCCATTCAGAACGCATCACTCGAAACTCCGTCGCCCGCAGGACCTCCGGCGCCTTCGGCAGCAAGCCTGCCTGAGCTGGAAGCAAAACCGCTGTCGCCGAAAATCGACGCGGATATCGCGCCGCAAGCGAAACCGCTTCCGCCCAAGGTGGACTCCGATCTGTCGCCCGAAATTGAGCCTGAGCCGAAGCCGGACATGTTCCTCTGGCCGGTTCGCGGGAAAATCCTATCCGGCTACGGCGCGCAGAAAGGCGGGCTGCACAATGACGGAATCAATATCGCGATCGCCCGGGGAACGCCGGTGCATGCCGCCGCCGACGGCACGGTGATCTATGCCGGCAATGAGCTTCGCGGATTCGGCAATCTGATTCTGATCAAGCACGCCAATGGATGGACCACCGCCTATGCTCATAATGACCAATTGCTGGTGGCACGGGGTGCCGCCGTCAAAGCGGGGCAGGTGATCGCCAAAGCGGGAAGCAGCGGCAGCGTCACCTCGCCGCAAGTTCATTTCGAAATCCGGCGCGGCACCCACGCCGTCAATCCCAACGATTATCTGGCGAGCGGCAATCAGACCGCGTCGAGTGCGCCCTAGGCCGTGAACTCATAAATTGATGGGGTGGACGACCCCCGCTCCCGGCATCGAGGTGCCATAGTGTGGTTGTTGTCAAAACGACCACCATGAGGGGAGCCGTCCATGAGGGAAATTATCACGATCGGGCTGGATATCGCGAAGCACGTCTTTCAGGTTCATGGGATTAATAGCGCGGGATCGGTTTTGATCCGCCGGAAACTTCGCCGTTCGGAAGTGCTGGATTTTTTTGAAAAGCTCGAGCCTTGCCTTGTCGGCATAGAGGCGTGTGCGACGGCCCATTACTGGGCGCGGTCACTCATCGCCATGGGCCATGAGGTAAAGCTTATGCCCCCGACCTATGTGAAGCCCTACGTGAAGCGGCAGAAGAACGACGCCGCGGATGCGGCGGCGATCTGCGAGGCGGTGACCCGGCCGACGATGCGGTTCGTGCCGGTGAAAGGTAAAGAGCAGCAGGGAGTCCTGATGTTGCACCGGACACGGGAGCTTCTGATCCGTCAGCGAACCATGCTGATCAATGCCCTGCGCGCGCATCTGGCCGAGTTCGGGATCGTGATGCGGCAGGGGACCGCCGGCGTGTCGACCCTGATCACGCTCGTCGAAGACGACGAGCACGATCTGATCCCCGAGATCGCGCGGGACGCGCTGCTGGCTTTGGTTGCCCAGTTGCGGGACGCCTATGAGCGGATCAGCGCCATCGATCACCGGATCCTGGCGTGGCATCGCGCCAACGAGCAGAGTCGGCGACTCGAGACGATTCCGGGAATCGGGCCGATCACGGCCAGTGCGCTCGTTGCCACGATCACCGATCCGAGCTTGTTCTCGTCCGGGCGGCAGCTGGCGGCCTGGATCGGCCTGGTGCCGCGACAAAACTCGAGCGGCGGGAAGGAGCGGCTCGGGCGGATCAGCAAGAAAGGCGACCCCTATCTCCGGCGCCTGCTCGTGATCGGCGCGCACGCCGTGCTGCGCTTTGCCCGAAGGGGCAAGGCCCAAACAACTACATGGGCGACCGGCCTGCTGGCGCGCAAGCCATACAAGCTGGCGGCCGTCGCGCTCGCCAACAAGATGGCGCGGATCGTCTGGGCGCTGCTGACGCGGAACGAGGAGTTTAGGGTTCAGCCGGCCTCTTGAGCCAACGCGACGAGGCGGATAAAGAAACAAAGAGATTGGTGAGGTGCTAAAGCGTGATGACGAAACGGTTGGTACCGGGGATTGGAAAAACCCGATCTAAGTCCCTCGGCGTCGTAGAACGCGATAAATTGAATGGGATCCGATCCTGCGGACTTCATCAGGGCCAGCGGTCACAAAGACCGCAACGAAAGGCCGGACACATGACCGCCACCGACCAAGTTCGTCTCACCGCAAAAACATCTTGCCAGGCGGGGGTCGTCCACACATGGGACTGATAACAGCCCGCGAGCTTCCGCTTCCGGACCGAAAGCGGTCATTCGTTACCTGTCATGCGACGTCGCAGAAGTGCCAATCGCGACCAACTGCCAAATTTTGCTTCTTGATCCTTGAGTGAAAAGAAAGACCGCCTCGCGGCGGTCTCTCCGAAATCCGATCAGGTCTTTTGATCAGGCGGCGATAGCAGCTGCGTTCTTCCGCTTCCTGCGCCGCGCAAGCAGACCCACAACACCGAGGCCGGTAGCGAAGAGTGGAAGGGCGGCTGGGGCTGGGACTGATGTTACGGGTACTACCGCTGCGGAGCTGTAATCGTGGCCACTGAGGAACGTGAGGGGCCCGTCGGCCGAATCAAAGAACAGATGGCCAGTGTGGCTGACATCGGCAGTTGATGATGGAAGTACGAAAGCCACGTCATTGGCGGAATCCGCACGCGCCTCCAGCGCCCAAGAAAACACATAGTCTCCCGGCGCCAGCAGTAAATCAGTTACAACAGAAAAGGATGGCTGGCTGCCGTTCGCCAAGAAAAGAGTGTCGATGAGTAGTTGGTTGGTCGTGATGTCGTCGAACAGGAACGTGATCTGGGCAAATCCTTGGCCCGTAAATACACCGTCAATTGCATTTGTGATTTGAACGTCGAGAGCGGGGCCGGTAATGCTGAAGCCATCGATGAAACCGATTTCTCCCTGCGCCGATACGTTGGCTTGAATACCGTTGAATCCGGCCGGTGTTTTAAATTGTCCATTATCGGCTGAAGCGGAAATATGCGCTTCGCCAAATGATCCGGTCGCTGCGGCCGCGCCGGAAATGCCACCAGACCCGGACCCAAAGGCCCCTACTGCAACAGGGCCTCCACTCTGCTCGGTGAAAACTGGATTCGGGGACGCCACCAAATTATCCGGGGTGGAACTGCCCTGCACTATTGCGTCGCCGCAGACGATCGGCGCCGTTGCAAAAAAGCCCTCGCAGGCAAGCGCATGAGCATTTGTCGGGAAAAAGCCACCGACCATTGCTGCGAAGAGAAATACTGACAGACCAACCAAGCCCCTATTTTTCATTTTCATGGAGCATAACCCTCAAAAAAAATGGCAGCCGCCAAGGCCGCCAGCGATCTCCCTACGCCACTCCGTAGGTTACGCACGAACCGTGCCAGTACCCGAGATCATGCGTATTCATGCACTTACGGGTTGCCATGAATTCCTGAACGTAAAGAAACCCGGTACTTCACAGGGAAACTGTAAAGCGCGTAAGGGAATGGCCATTAACGCCCTCGGCATCCGGCGCCCTGCCAACATCCTCATCAAACATGACGGCGAGGATGCAGCGAATCACCGACAGTCCGGCATGAGCGGCGAGGTCCGGTTCGGGTCAAAATGCGAAGTACCAGCACCCGGTGCTCTGTGTCCGGTTAGCGGCTGATACCGGAAACGCGTGCTCGGTGTTGATCGTGTTGGCATGGACCTGATTCATGCTCCGAAACTGGAGCTTCAGATCATGCGTGCGTCTTTATGAGTCCGCCTCCTAATCGAGTTTCTTCCCGAGGCGTCCTGCCAAGTCCTGAATGAACTGCCAGGCGACGCGGCCCGATCGCGCGCCGCGGGCCAAGGCCCATTGATCGGCTTGCCGCCGGAGATCGTCCGCCTTCAGCCGGTAATGGGCGGCATAACCTTCGACGATCTCGAAATAGGTGTCTTGGTCGCAAACATGGAAGCCCAGCCACAGCCCGAAACGATCGGACAGTGACACTTTTTCGTCGACCGTTTCCGACGGATTGATCGCGGTCGAACGCTCGTTTTCGATCATGTCCCTGGGCATCAGATGCCGCCGATTCGACGTCGCATAGAGCAAAACGTTTTCCGGCCGTCCTTCGATCCCGCCCTCCAACACCGCCTTGAGGGATTTGTAGCTCGTGTCGGCATTGTCGAAAGACAGGTCGTCGCAGAAGATGATGGTCCGGCGATTCGATGCGCGGAGAATTTCCAGCAATTTGGGCAGGCCGGAAATATCCTCCCGGTGAATTTCGACAAGGACCAGCGGCCGGATTCCATTGCCGCCGTGGGCGGCTTGCCGGTTGACCTCGGCGTGCACGGCCTTGACCAATGAGCTCTTGCCCATGCCGCGGGCGCCCCAGAGCAAGGCATTGTTGGCGGGGAGCCCGGCGGCAAAGCGCTTCGTATTGTCGAGCAGAATGTCGCGCTGCGATTCGAGGCCGCGAATGAGCGAAAGCTCGACCCGGTTGACCTCGGAGACCGGGAGGAGCCCGCCCTCTGCATGCCATACGAAGGCGTCCGCCACGCCGAAATCGGCGGCCGTAGGCGACGCCGGGGCAATGCGGTCCAACGCATCCGCGATGCGGCGCAACAAGAATTCGAGAGGAGGTTCCTTTGCCATGGCCTGTCAACGGTTTACCGGGCGACGCTAACACAATATCGGGCGGGTAAGGAATCCACGTTCCGGCCCCTTGGGCGTTGCAAAAGGGGCGGGGGCCGGTATAGTCCGCCCCGTCATTGGGTTCACGAGGATTCCATGTTCATCACCCCCGCCTATGCGCAGGCCGCGTCCAGCAACCCGGCCTTCGACCCGACCTTTTTTCTGCCGATCGCCCTGATTTTCGTCGTCTTCTACTTTCTGACGATCAGACCACAGCAGAAGAAAGTGAAAGAGCACCGCGAGATGGTTGCCGCCTTGCGCCGAGGCGACAAGGTGGTCACGTCGGGCGGGATCATCGGCACCATCAACCGGGTGGTCAGCGACACCGAAGTCCTGATCGAAATCGCCGAAGGCGTCAAAGTGCGGGTCGTCCGCAGCAGCATCGGCGAAGTCCTGGCCAAGACCGAGCCGGCGAAATCCGAAGCCGGCAAGTCCGACGACGCCGGCGATTCGAAAGACTAAAGGCGCACAGCCCCCGTCATGCTTCAGTTTTCGACATTCAAGATTTTGCTCATCGCCGCCCTATGTTTTCTGGGCGTGGCTCTGGCTGCGCCAAATCTGCTGTCGCGTGAGACCGCGGAAAGCCTGCCGTCATGGATTCCTCACAAGCAGATCAGTCTCGGCCTCGATCTTCAGGGCGGCTCGCATCTGTTGATGGAGGTTGACACCAAATCGGTCATCAAGGATACGCTGAATACGCTGGTGGACGATGTCCGCAATGAATTGCGCAAGGAGCAGATTGGCTATCTCAATCTCGGGACGCAGGGCGACACCGTCACCTTCAAGCTGACCGATCCCTCGCGCAACGACGACGTGCGCGCCATCATTCGCAAACTCAACAGCCAGCTCGACATCACCGTCGATAATGGGCAGTTCACACTGAAGCTCAGTGAACAGGGGCTCCGCGATCTGGCCAAACGAACGATCGATCAATCCATCGAGATCCTCAACCGCCGCGTCGACGAGACCGGAACGCGGGAGCCGACGATTCAACGCGAAGGCGAAGCCCGGATTTTGATTCAGTTGCCGGGGGTCAAGGATCCGGAACATGTCAAATCGATCTTGGGCAAGACCGCGAAGCTGACCTTCCATCTGGTCGATCCGACCGCCTCGCCAGAAGATGCACAGGCCGGTCATGTGCCTCCCGGGGACGTCCTTCTGCCGGGCGCCGATGCGAAAAACGGCCGGGGCGGCCAGTCATTTTACGTTGTGGAAAAGAGAGTCATGGTGAGCGGCGAGCGCCTCACCGATGCCCAGGCCAGCTTCGACCAAGGGCGGCCCGACGTGTCCTTCCGCTTCGACACCGCCGGCGGAAAAAAATTCGGCGACGTCACCAAGGACAATGTGAACCGGCAGCTTGCCATTGTTCTCGACGGCAAGGTGATCAGCGCCCCCCGGATCAACGAGCCGATTTTGGGCGGCAGCGGCATCATCACCGGAAGCTTTACCACCGAGGAAACCAACGATCTCGCCTTGCTGTTGCGCGCGGGCGCATTGCCGGCGCCGCTGTCGGTCCTGGAAGAGCGCTCGGTCGGCCCCAGCCTCGGCGAAGATTCGATCCGCGCCGGCAAAATTGCGGCCGGCGTCGGATTCGTCCTCGTCGTCGGGTTCATGGCGCTGGTCTACGGATTTTTCGGGCTCATCGCCGACATCGCGCTGCTGCTGAATCTTGTCCTGCTGCTCGGCGCGTTGTCGCTGCTCCAGGCAACGCTCACCTTGCCCGGTATCGCCGGCATCGTGCTCACCATGGGCATGGCGGTGGACGCCAATGTCTTGATCTATGAGCGCATCCGCGAAGAAGTGCATGGGGGCCGCACCCCGTTTTCGGCGATCAGCACCGGCTTCGAACGCGCCTTCGCCACCATCGTCGATTCGAATCTGACGACATTTATCGCCGGCGCGATGCTGTACATTTTCGGCTCGGGGCCGGTCAAAGGCTTCGCCGTGACTCTGACCCTTGGCTTGATCACGACTCTGTTCACCGCGGTCATGGTGACGCGGCTGATGGTCGCGACCTGGCTCCGGCGCACGCGGCCAAAAGCTCTGCCGATTTAAGGGGCAAGGACAAAGACCATGAGATGGATCGCCCTGGTTCCCGCGGGAACGACTATCGACTTCATCGGCAAGCGCTATTGGTCGCTCGGCCTTTCCATCCTGCTCACCGTCGTCTCGCTCGTGTCCATCGCCGTCCAGGGCTTCAATTACGGCATCGATTTCAAGGGCGGCGTGCTGATGGAAGTGAAGATGGCGCAAGCGCCGAATCTTGCCGACCTTCGCACGAAATTGGATTCCCTCAATCTCGGCGAAATCTCGCTGCAGGAATTCGGGGCGCCGGACGACATCCTCATCCGCGTCCAGACCCAAGAAGAATCGTCGAAAGAGGAAGCCCGGGTCATCGACGCGGTCAAAGGCGTGATCGGCGACGGCGTCGATTTCCGCCGCACCGAATTCGTCGGTCCCAAGGTCGGCAAGGAGCTGGTGCAGAACGGGTTCCTTGCCATGTTGTTCTCACTCCTCGGCATTTCGGTTTATGTCTGGTTCCGCTTCGAATGGCAGTTCGGCGTCGGCGCCCTGGTATCGACGATTCACGATATCGTCACCACCGTCGGCTTGTTTTCGCTGTTCCATTTGGAATTCAGCCTGACCACGGTGGCGGCGGTGCTCACCATCGCCGGCTACTCGGTCAATGACACGGTGGTGATCTACGACCGTATTCGCGAGAACATGCGAAAATACAAGAAAATGCCGATCACGGAGCTGATCAACCGCAGCAACAACGAAACCTTGGCGCGTAGCGTCATCACCCATTTGACGACCTTGCTGGCCGTCCTGTCGCTTTTATTCTTCGGTGGCGAGGTGATTCGCGGCTTTTCGATCGCCATGGTCTGGGGCATCTTTGTCGGCACTTATTCATCAGTGTTCGTCGCGGTGCCGGTACTGGTCTATCTGAATCTCCGGCCCGAATCGGCATCTCCGCCGGGAAGCGATCCGGCAGCGGCGAAGGAAGCCGCGTAGCGCCGTGGAACTCCGGCGACTGGGCGGCCGGATCATCGAGGCCTATGGCGAAAGCCGGTTCCGGATCGCCGGACAAGTCTTGACCGGATCAATACTCATTGGGCAGGAAGAGATTTCTCCCTGGTCCATCGAGTCTCTCGCCGGCCACTCCCCGGAAATACTTTTCGATTCATTGACGCCGCTGATAGCGGGTCCGTCGCGCGCGGCGATTCTTCTGGTTGGCTGCGGCATGCGTGCCGAGCTCTTGCCCGCCGCCTTGCGGACCCGATTGCGCGATCTGGGAATTGCGGCGGAAGCGATGGATACCGGCGCCGCCTGCCGAACGTATAACGTGCTCGTCGCCGAAGACCGGTCGGTGGCCGCCGCACTCATTGCGGTGTGATCGGCTTCACGTCGTGGTTTGCGCCATCCGTTCGTCTTCAGTGCCGGCCGGGGCATCGGCCGCGGTGATCGTTCTCGGCAAATAGATTCGAACGATCGTACCTCTGCCCAGCGCCGTCTTGAGTTCGGCAAATCCTCCCGACTGCCAGGCAAAGCCGTAGACGGCGCTCAGGCCAAGGCCGGTGCCTTTTCCCGTTTCCTTCGTCGTGAAAAACGGTTCGAAGGCCCGGTTCGCCACTTCCGGCGGCATGCCGACGCCGGTATCAGCCACCGCGAACATCAGATAATCGCCGCTCTGACCATTTCCGCGGACAACGCTCTCGTTGTCGTCGAAATGCACATTGGCCAGTTCGATCGTTATTGTCCCGCCCTCCGGCATGGCATCGCGCGCGTTGATCGCAAGATTGAGGAGGGCGGCTTCGACCTGGACCGGGTCGGCATAGGCCGGCCACAAATCCGGCGGAATGACCGTTTTCAATTCGATCGTCTCTCCGACCGTCCCTCGCAACATCTCAACCAAGCCGGTCACGAGCCCTCCCGCGTCGATCACCTCGGGATCAAGAGGCTGGCGGCGCGATATAGCCAGCAGCTTGCGCGTCGACTCGGCGGCGCGAAGCGAGGCCCTCAGGGCCGAATCGGCCAGCGGCCGATCGTCTTCTCCAATGCGATCGGCCAGCAATTCGAGATTTCCCACGGTGACCATCAGCAGATTATTGAAATCATGGGCGATACCTCCGGCGAGCTGGCCGACGGCTTGCATCTTCTGCACCTCGCGAAGCCTGTCCTCGATCCGCTGACGTTCCGTGTTGTCTTCCTCGATAGCGAGATAATGCGTGACTTGACCCCGCGCATCCCGGATCGGGGATATGCTCTCGCGCGCCCAAAAGAGTTCCCCGTTCTTTTTCCGGTTGAGAAATTCGCCCCGCCACTCCCGGCCGGATTTCAGGCAATCCCACAAATCCCGGTATTTTTCTGCAGGTGTCATCCCGGATTTGAGCACGGCCGGCGTGCGGCCGATGATCTCGTCCGGAGCGTATCCGGTCATTTCATAAAATTTCGGACTGACGAATTCGATAATTCCGTCGGTGTCGGTAATCATGACGGCACAGGGCGACTGTTCGATGGCGCGGTAGAGCTTTCGAAGCTCGCTGTCGACTCGCCGATGTTCGTCGAGAAGACGCTGCCGCTCGATTTCCATCGCGATCCGCTGGCCGAATATGCGCAACAATTCCTGATCTTCGTTGCTGAACTCGTGGGGTTGGGAATCGACCAAACAGGTTACCGCCACCACGTTCCCTTCGGAATCAAGCGAGGGAAATCCGCAATACGAAAAGGCATTCTGGTCGCGCAGAAACGATGCCTGAGGGAAGCGCTCCGCCACCCTGTCGTAAATACGGAGGTCTTTGCTTTGCACGACAGTGGCACAGGGCGTAACGCTTAGCGGACAAGTTCCGGCGTTCACCGTCACGATTCCATTTTCGTAAACACTCAGGAATCGCAACTCGCCCTCCCGGATCTCGGAAAGGCAAACCGTGGCGACTCCGAAGATCTCGCCGATCGTCTGGGCGACACCCTTGAAGATCTCCAGCGGGTCGCCCGACAAGGTCATGCTCAAGGCATAGAGCTTCTTCAGGCGCCGAATTCTTTCGGCGTCCGAAGATTTTTCGGAATTGATGGCCGGGCTCAAACCGGACCGCTCATCGCTGCGTACCTATTCCAAAGAGTAGGAATTTCGATCGCGCACATACCCGAATATGCAGAGAAAGACCATAGAAATATCATGGCCTATGCTGATTCAGCCGGCCTGGCCTGATTCTTGGGCTTATTCGGTAAGGGAGAACCGCAGCTGGTATGGTTAATTCGTTCGCCGTGACGCGTGTCGCTGCAAATGTCTGAGAGGCGCGTGTTAGCCGCAAAAGAAAAAGGGCGGAGCAAAAGCCCCGCCCATTGATCGGCCGAAGCGATGGGGAGGCCGGTTACATCGGAAGATGCGACGCCGATGCCATGGCATAGAGCATCGGGATCGAAAGCATCGTATTGGTGCGCGAAAACAGCATGGCCGTCCGCCCCGCCGCCTTTTTCTCATCGGGCCCGACCTGCACGATACCAAGCGCCTTTTTCTGATTCGGCCAAATCACAAACCAGACGTTGAACCACATGATGGTTCCAAGCCACATGCCGAAACCGATTCGCGTCGCTTGGATGCTGTGATTGGAAAGGCCAAGCGTGATGGCGTCGGCCAGATAGCCGTTGAGATAGGCTTCAATCAGACCGGTAATGATCGTCGACATCGCACCCCAGCGGAACCAGAACAGGGCGGCGGGTGCGATCACCTTGCTGATCGCCGGCTTTTCCGCATCCGGGATCTTCGGCATGCTCGGAATCTGGACGAAGTTGAAATACCACAGCAAACCGATCCACATCACGCCACTCATGATGTGCAGCCAGCGGAAGAAAAATGAGAGATAAGCCGCGTCCAGATGCATGACCTCGCCCCCTTACGAATACATTGCGTTGATGATCAGGACCATGACGACGGTCAGAACGACCCCCAATACGATCGTCGTGTGCAGGGACTCCAACGGATTTTTCATATCCTAGCCTCCCATTTTCGAATTTTTCTAGTTTTTACCACAAGCTCTAGTAGGAGAAAAGCCTATTTCTACTAGGGTTTAGTCACTCAAGGGTTACTCATGCTTTCGTTATACCCCTGCTAGGCTTTGTCCAGAATGGCTGTTTCCTATTGCGCCGATCTGGTTCGAAGGCTGGACCGCGACCGTTATCTTTGTTCGCTCTTCGCACCCGAAGAAGCGCGCGATGACCTATTTGCGCTCTATGCCTTCAATCTCGAAGTCGCCCGGATTCCCGAGACGGTGAGCGAGCCGATTCTGGGGGCCGTTCGGCTTCAATGGTGGCGGGAAACCCTGAACGCCATCTATACCGCAACGCCGCCAGCCCATGAGGTGGCTCAGGCCCTGGCCCGCGCTGTTGCCCGCCATGAATTGAACCGAATGCATTTTGACGGTTTGATCGAAGCGCGGGAACTCGATCTCGATACGCGGCCGCCGGCGGATATGGAAACCCTGATCGCCTATGCGGACGCCACGGCGGGCGGGCTTACCTTGCTGGCGCTGGAAATTCTCAATCCCGGCGGAAACGGCCTCGATCGAGCCGAAGCCGTCGGGCGGAATATCGGCATCGCCTGGGCGCTGACCGGCCTATTGCGTTCGATCGAATTCCGCGCCCAGCGCGGTCGCGTCAACCTGCCCAAAGCCCTGCTGGAAAAGCACGAGGCCAATCCGGCGGATATCTTGGCGCTCCACTCGTCACCCGGGATTCGCGCGGCGGTGGAAGAAATCGCCGGACTGGCGCGGGGTTATCTTGCCGCGGCCCGTACGCAGGCGGTTCCCGATTGGGCTAATGCGGCGCTGCTGCCCGGCGTGTTGGCCTCGTCCTATCTGTCGCGTATCGAGCGGGCCGATTTCGATCCGTTCAATTTCCGCGGCGAGAGCGGCGGATTCCGCCGCCAGCTTCGGCTTTGGGTCGCGGCGACAAGAGGCCGGTTTTAGCCCCGTTCTAGAAGACAGCCAATTCCGCTATTCTGGTGCCATGAAAATTCCGTTTCCCCTGGCCCGGGCGCTTGCCCGGTGGGGCAGCGTCGGCTTCGCCGGCCTTGCCGTCGGCTGCCTCAGTGTCATCGCCGGCACCGCGCAACCGCCGAAAAGCTTCGCCCTGGCAGCCATCGTCGCCGTGATAACGGCCGCCGCCTGCACGGCCTGGGCGATGCGCCTCGCGGCCCTTGCCCGTTTTCCGTTCCAAACACTTGGCGCGCGCCACACGGTGACGTTCGGTAAGGGAAGGCTGCGTGACGACGGGGCGATGATTGCGGAAGCCCGGGTGCACAGCGAAAGCGAATTCGAATCGCTTGTTGACGGACAGAAATCGGTCCGGCTGCAAAAATTCGTGGTCGAGCCGACCACTCTCGATCCCCAGGATTTGCTGACCGATTGGCATTACGCCTGCAGCATCGGCGAGCAAATTTTCGCGCCGGAACCGGTTCTTTCGTCCTCGCGGTCGCTTCGCCTCGACGTTTCCTTGGCCGAGCCGTCGAAAGCCGGAGCACGGTTTTCGATCGCCGAGGATCTGACTTTCGAATCCTTCCTCGATGGCCCGGCGCGCTTTGTGTTTCAGCCTTCTTACCCGTCGGGTGCCCAATCGGTCGAGATTGCATTCGAAACGCCGAAACCGCTTTCCGCCCGATATCGCATCGAGCGCGGCCTCGGCAATTCGGAATCCGGCGATTTGATCCTAAGCGAATCGGGGGCCGACTCGGGAATTTCCTTCGTCTGGGAGCGCGCCGAACCGGGCGAGCAACTTGTCATCGAATGGGATTGGGATCCGGCCACTCTGCCCGAACCGATGAGCGAGGCCGAACGCCTCATCGCCGCCGCACGAAAGCGGCAGGAAGACTTTCAGAAGGTTCTGGCGACGCAGTTCACCACCGAATCCGGCAAGAATGGCGGCACGAGCGCCGAAGCTCACCCGATCATCGAAGGGGAGCGCGCCCGCGAAGCGCATTACGTTCAGGGCGCCGCTCCGGCTTTATCCGGCGATTCGGGATTTGAAGACGAGGCGCAGAGCGCCGACGATCATCCGGTCATCAAGGCCGCACGGGCCCGCGAGAAGCTGTACAAAGGCGAGGATTAAGCGGCTTCGCGCTCAACCGCGAGTCTGTTTCCGCCAGCGCTCGACTGTCTCGCTGATGAATTCAGCCGTCGTGTTGTCGTGCTGCCAGGCGCTGGAGAACGGCGGCGTCCCGTTCATCGGCCGGTACTTGGCATCGAGCTCGTCGAATCGGAATCGCATCGGCACCGCAACGCCTTCACCCACCGCAATCGCTTCACGGGTGCGCAGCGCCGGCAAGGCGCCCAAGAGACCGGCGGCCGAATCCGGCAGCGCATTGCGGACGAAAGTGTGATCGCGCTCATTGCTCATGCGGAGCGCGAACAGGGTATTGCACTGGGAAAGAATGGTTGCCGAAAGTTCCGACGGGCGCTGGCTGACCAGGCAAAGCCCGACGCCATATTTGCGGCCTTCCCGCGCGATATTGGCGATGACCTTCCGGCTCGGGCCGAAGGTCTGATCGTCGTCGCGCGGAACGTAGCGGTGGGCCTCCTCGCAGACCAGAAGAACCGGTAGCGCCTTGCTCCGCTCGCTCCACAGCGCGAAATCGAACATGGCGTGGCAGAGCACCGAAACCACCGCATCGGTGATCTCCGGCGGAATGCCGGAGATGTCGATGATGGTGATCGGCTTTCGCTCCACCGGAATGCGCAGGATGCGCGAAAGAATTTCCACCATGTTGTCCTTGATCACCATGCCGGAGAACATGAAGGAAAAGCGCTTGTCGTTGCTGAGCGATTCGATGCGGGATTTGAGCCGCAGATAGGGCGTATTGTTCTCCGCCTTCTCCAGCTTGCCCATGGCGGCATCGAGGGAGCGCAACACGTCGGTGAGCCGGTAGGGAACGGGCGTATCGACGGTGATGTAGTCGAGATCTTTGCCGTCGCCGCCGTATTTGCGCTTGGCGTCGACGATGGCGGATTTCAACACCGCGTGCTCGGCTTCCACCGTCGCGCCGGTGCGGCTGGCGAAGACCGAGGCGATTTCCTCGAAATTGAGCAGCCAATAGGGAAGCTGAAGATTGGCCGGATTGATGAGCTCGGCGCGATCGCCGAAGGCCGCGGAATATTCGTTATGGGAATCGATCAGCACCACATGGCCGCTCGGATTCTGGTCGAGCACCGCGCGCAAGATGAGCGCCACGGCGCAGGACTTACCCGATCCGGTCACGCCCAAGACGGCAAAATGCTTGCCGAGCAGGTCGTCGGTGGAGACGAAAGCGGGAAGAGTCTGGTCCTGGTGAATCGTGCCGACGCGCACCGTCGCCGTTTTCGGCTTGGCATAGACGAGCTCAAGTTCATCCCGCGACGTCGTAAAAAGATCGGTGCCCAAGCTCGGATAAATCGAAACCCCGCGCTGAAAGCCGACGGCAACGCCTTTATCGTCGTGGAGCGATTCGCCGAGGAATTGAATTTCCACCAATTTCTTTTCCGCGGCCGAAGGCTCGGCCCCGCTGTTTTCCGCTTTGAGGCTGGTCACCATTCCGAACACGTCGGCACCGTGCGTCGGCATTCGGATGATCGATCCGATGCGCACGCCCTCGGCGTCGTTCTTCAGAATTCCGATCGCGGTCGAACCGGAAACCGCGATCACATGGCCGGCTTTGGCCGCGCGCGGCCGCCATGCCGGAAGCGGTGCGTTGTCGTCGAGCGCACGGAGATTGGCCATCGGGCGGGACTCTCTTTATCCGCGGAAAGAACGGGGCTCGCTTAAAAATCAAGGTGGCGGTTTAGGCCTATAAGCCTCGCCGCGGATTTCAACCCTAGCGGATTAACCCTCAATAAATCCCTAACGGGTTACCTCCATATCCGCGTACCGGTGCATACTTTGGAATGCCAGCTGACCGGATATGCACAGCTACTCCGCGGCTATGCGGGGCGTTTGCAGCCACGCGCCCAGATCGGCCAGCGCGCGTTCGGCCATCAGACGCTTGCGGTCCTTGCCTTTGGTTTTGCCCGCGAGTAACGGGAACAATCCGAAATTGACATTCATCGGCTGAAAGGTTTCGGCATTGGCGCCGCCGGTGATGTGATGGAGCAAGGCGCCGAGCGCGGTCGTTGGCGGCGGAGCGGACATCGTTGCGCCCGATTTCTCTCCTGCCGCGAATCTTCCGGCGATCAAGCCGATGGCCGCACTTTCGACATAGCCTTCGACTCCGGTGATCTGCCCGGCGAAGCGCAGCCGCGGCATGGCTTTGAGGCGAAGCCGCGCGTCCAAGAGCTTCGGTGAATTGATAAACGTGTTGCGATGCAGACCGCCCAAACGGGCAAATTCAGCGCGTTCCAATCCGGGGATCATGCGGAAAATGCGGGTCTGCTCGCCGTGTTTGAGCTTGGTCTGGAATCCGACCATGTTGAACAGCGTGCCCAGCGCATTATCCTGGCGAAGCTGCACGACAGCGTGAGCGCGGCGTCCCGTGCGCGGATCGGTCAAGCCCACCGGCTTCATCGGCCCGAAGCGCAAGGTCTCGCGCCCGCGCTCGGCCATCACTTCGATCGGCAGACAGCCCTCGAAATAGGGCGTGTTTTCCCATTCATGGAACGCGGTCTTTTCGCCGGCCAGCACCGCACCGATGAACGCTTCATATTGGGATTGATCCATGGGACAATTGATGTAGTCCGACCCTTCGCCCTTGCCGTAGCGGGATTCGAACCAGGCAATGTCGAAGTTTATCGATTCCTTGTGCACAATCGGCGCGATGGCATCGAAAAACGCCAGCTCGTTCTCGCCCGTAAGTTTTTTGATTGTGTCCGCCAAAGCGAGGGAGGTGAGGGGGCCGGTCGCGACGATCACGCTGTCCCAATCCTCGGGCGGCAGGCTCGCGACCTCGTATCGATCAATCGTTATCAGTGGATGGGATTCGAGTGCTCTGCTGACCGCATTCGCGAATCCATCCCGATCCACCGCCAGCGCCGATCCCGCCGGCACCTTGCTTTGATCGGCGGCGCGCAAAATCAGCGAACCGCAGCGCCGCATCTCTTCGTGGAGCAAGCCGACCGCATTGCCCATCGCGTCGTCGGACCGCAGCGAGTTGGAGCAGACCAACTCGGCGAATTTTCCGGTCTTGTGTGCATCGGTCTGGCGGACGGGGCGCATTTCGTGCAGCACCACCGGCACATCGGCCTGGGCTATCTGCCATGCCGCTTCCGAGCCTGCGAGGCCGCCGCCGATGATGTGAACAAAAATCATAGGGAACAAACCAAACGATTACGTTATAAAGTTAGATCGATGTAGAGTAGAGGCGGACAATTTCCCTGCCAAGCCTTTAGGCAATTAATTTCAGCCTCGACTCATTTCTTGTCGTTTGACATGGCCGATCCGTCCAAATGGAAGCACTTCGAGAGATTGGTTGCCGCAATTCATAAGCTTGCGGATGAAGGCGCCAAAGTCCGTTGGAATGAAAGAATTGCTGGCCGCCAATTTGATGTCACAATTCGATTTAAAAAGGGTTTGTACGAATACTTAACTGTAATCGAATGCAAAAATTATACGAAACCTGTGCCGGTCGAAAAGGTCGAAGCCTTCATCACGAAATCTAGAGACGCGCGAGCGGACCGCGGTGTAATGGCAAGTTCGTCAGGGTTTCAAGAGGGCGCCAGGGAAGTAGCTCAACGCCACAACATGACGCTAATTTCAGTGTCGGACTCTGAACATGTCGATCTTTCTCCTTTTCACGCACATTGGGGAGAGCCGATCGATAGTTTGCACATCAAATATGTTGAATTGGAATATGCCGATGGCACGCAAAAGCGTCTTCCTGAAGAGTCACACTTACTAAGATACTATGTCGCTAATATCACCATTGTTCACAAACAATTTTCTGAAACACTTGAACAACTGATAGCACGCAACGCTAATTCCTTCCTGGGCCTACTGGACGAATTTTGCACCCACACCGTCTCATTGGAGTCACCAACCTCTCTAGTGGCCCCAGATGATAGCGAGATTCAAATCGAGGATGTCGTTGCCATTCACGTCCACGCCGGCATGACCAAAGCAAAAACGGTGCAAGGTCCCGCAATTTTTGATCCGTATCTACTTGTTCCCGATATCCAGGTCCAAGATGTTACGACTGGCGAGAAATCAAGTTTCGACGCACGTAGTCTTCTTCTCGGCATCGATACTATTTTCGAAATCGGCAAGTTCTATGAGTCTCCACGCCTTGCTGCGTATTACTACTGCAACAGCATCCTCGACGATATTGCAGAATTATATATGGTCGAGTCCTTCCAACATGGCCGCTTGATTCAGGCAAAATTCACCTTAAAAATAGAGCAAGCAAGTCATTATATCGAGGTCAAAGACTCATCCACAATTCGTCGCTTACAACGCCGTCTTGATAAACTTAAAGCAATAGATAAGACGACCTAGTAGCCTAAATCATTTAAACTGAACAGGATTCCCAGTGGTTTACTTTTGTCGTAGAGTGAACGACGGAGGTGAACATGAAGTTCAAGACGATAGCAGTAAAGAAGTATGTTGTGCGGCTGAGCAAGGATGAGCGCGG